>JBBROT010000479.1:0-3007 GCA_038229155.1 Bryobacterales bacterium
AAGCCCAATCGCGTGGCTACAGGCCGCCGCAGGACCGCGCCAACAGCTCGGTCGTAAACCCGCAGGAACGACTCAAACCGGTCGTTGAACCACACGTTGAACCGCTCGCCAAACTTCCACCAGCTTCTGTTCTCCGCCCGTATCTCAACCGGCTGCTCCGAAGAGGGCGTGCCGTGATGGGAAGGTGCCTTGATGAACCGCGCGCAGAATAATGGCACCACGGTCAAAGCCACGGCATAGGAAGCGAAGAGGGAAAGCGCCACCGCCAGAGCCAGCGCTGAGAAGAGGAACTTACTCACTCCGTATAGGAAGGTAACGGGAAAGAAAACGACTACAGTTGTGAGAGTGGCCGCCAGGACAGGAAGGGCGACTTCGCGGCCCCCCTGTTCAGCGGCTTGTTCCGGCGATTCGCCGAGTTCCAGGTGACGGTAGATGTTTTCCAGAACAACCACCGAATTGTCGATCAGCCGTGAGAAAGCGAGCGCCAATCCACCCAGCACCATGCTGTTGATGGAACTCCCGCCCAGCGACAATGCGATGAACGAAGCAAGTGCCGACAGCGGGATCGAAAAGAATACAGCGACGGTGGCGCGCATGCTTCCGAGAAACACCAGAATCATCACCGACGTAAGTACGAGACCAATCCCTCCCTCATGCAGCAGAGTTTCGATGGCCGTCTTCACAAACTGAGACTGGTCGAAGACCACCCGGCTCTCCAGTTGTTGCGGAACGTCGAACAACTTTGTCAGAGCCACGCGCACGCCGTCCACGACCGTAATGGTGTTCGTATCGCCCCCCTGTTTGAGGACGGGAAGGTACACCGACTTTTGGCCGTCCACTCGCACCAGGTTCGTCTGGATGATGGATGCGTCCTTGGCATAACCGACGTCGGCAATTCTCACCGGATTCTCGCCTACGACTTTGATGGGGAGTTGATTGATTTCACCGATCGTTCGAAGCTGGCTATTGGTGTAAATGTTGTAATCGAGAGACCCTATCTGCACATCGCCGGCGGGTAAAATCAGATTCGACTCGTTCACCGATCGAACCACATCCATCAGGCTTAACTGGTGAGCCTCGAGTTTATAAGGATCCGCATAAACCATAATCTGCCTGTACTTGCCCCCAAACGGCTGCGGAACCGACGCGCCCGGAACGCTGGCAATCTGATTTCTGACCTGGAACTGGGCGAGATCTCGCAGTTGTGTTTCGTTCAGTCCTTCCCCCTTAAATGTCACCAGACATACGGGCAGGCTCGAAGCGTCGAATTTCAGCACCACGGGCGGCAAAGTGCCGGGCGGAAGTCTGCGCAATTGCGCCATCGCCAGGTTCGAGATGGTGGTCACCGCGGAATCCGGATTTGTTCCCGGCTGGAAATACACCTTGATCACGCTTACGCCAGGCAGCGAGCGCGATTCAATATGCTCGATGCCCGCGCCCAGAGTGAAGAATCGCTCAAAGCGGCTGGTGATATCGGTTTCGATCTGCTCGGGCGGCATGCCCGAGTAAAAAGTTGCCACCACGACCACGGGGATGTTCATCGAAGGGAACATGTCCACCGGCATTCTGAGCAGGCTGGTGGCGCCCACGACCGCGATGATGAGGCAGATAACGACGATAAAATAGGGGTTTTTAATGGCAAAACGCGACATTTTGTTAAGCCTCTTGCGGCCTTCTCAGGTCATCCTTCCGGTAAGCGACGTAATACGCGGCCGGGACCATGATCACGGTCATCATCAAGGAAACGCTCATTCCGCCCAACACGGCCCGCGCCAGCGGAGCGTAGGATTCGCTACCCGCGCCCAATTTCAGCGCCATCGGCAGCAGTCCGATGATGGTGGCGAGCGAGGTCATCAGCACCGGACGCAGCCGAACGCGCGCGGCCGTGATTACGGCTCTCCGCACCGGCATACCGTCCTCCCTCAAGTGCCTGGTGAATTCGACAATCAGAATACTGTCCGACACAGTCATGCCGATCAGAATCATCAGACCCATGAGCGACATAACATTCATGCTGGTTCCGGTCAGGTAAAGTATCAGCAAAGCGCCCGTCAAACCTGGGGGCACGGCAGTCAGGATAAGCAGCGGATCCAGAAAAGATTTAAACTGCGCGACCAGGATCAGATACAACAGAACCACCGACAGAATCAGTCCAATTCCGAAGCTGCCGAAGCTTTGACGCATACCCTGGACCAGTCCGCGCAATGTAACTGTCACGCCGCGAGGTAGCGATGTGCTTGCCGTAATCCCGTCAATTGCATTCGCGATGCGCCCCAGGTCTTCACCCAGCGGCCGGACATAAATGTCAATCGTACGCCGAAGCTGATAATGGTCCACCTCGGTCGGAGACTTGATGCGCCGAATATCGGAAACCATATCGAGCCGGGTCGGCATCTTGCTCTTCGCGCCGCGGATCGGAATCGCCCGCAGGTCTTCCATGCCCTGGATCTGACGCTCGGGATACTGCACCGTCAACATATAATCGTTTCCGGTTTTTGGGTCGATCCAGAAACTTGGTGCGATCATGGCATTTGAAGTCAATGCCGTGATGATGTTGCCGACTACTTCTTTTTGGGTCAGCCCCATCTCTTTGGCCCGCGTCCGATCTACGTCCAGCTGCAGCGCCGGATAGTCGAGATCCTGCGGGATGTAAACATCGGCGACACCCTTTACATTCTGAATTTTCGCGGCCAGACGCAGCGCGGTTTGATAGCTAAGCTGCATGTTGGATCCCGACACCTGGACGTTGATCGGTGCGGCCATACCGAGGCTGAGGACCGCGTCCACCAATCCACCCGATTGGAAATAAGAAGTCACTTCCGGCATGTCTACGGCCAGCCGCTGCCGCATTCGCGCCATATATTCGTAACTGCTAACACTGTGGTCTTCCTTCAAACTCACCTGCACCGACGCGGTGTGCATTCCCGAGTTACTCGTGTAGATAGCCGAAAAGTCCGGAGTTGAGCCAATGTTCGACACAATCATCCCGAGATCTTCGCTCGGAACC
>JBBROT010000480.1:0-2996 GCA_038229155.1 Bryobacterales bacterium
CCACCTGGGCTCTCAGCAATACAGGCGTGCTGTCCAGTTCGAACCCCTCCGCCATTCGCCTCAGCTACACCATCCTGAGCACTGAAACCTACGGCCAGCCGCCCAATGCCCGGCAACCCACGGGGCCAGGGAACTTCCAGCCGCAAATGCTCAGCACCAACGATGACCGCATGAATCAAGTGGTCTTCGCCGCCGGTAAACTCTATGGCGGTGTGAACACCATCCTCGGTTCCGGCTCCACAGCGCGCGCGGGTATCGCTTACTTTGTCGTGACGCCTTCCGTCACCGAACAGCAAGTCTCCGCCGTTCTTTCCGGGCAAGGCTATGTGTCCGCTCAAAACCGCGACGTCTACTACCCCTCCATCGGCGTGAACAACTCCGGCAAAGGGCTGATCGGATACTCACTCTCCGGTAACGAAAACTTCCCCAGCGCGGCGTACTCTTTGATCGATTCCACCGGCTTCCAGGGTCCCATAGTGATCTCGAAAGCCGGCATCCTCCCGCAAGACGGCTTCACCGGCAGCGGCTCCGATCACGTTGCGCGATGGGGCGATTACTCCGCCAGCTATGCCGATGAACTCGGCAATGTCTGGTTCGCCACCGAGTGTATCCCCACCGCCAAACGAACGGTTCTTGCCAATTGGGGAACCTACATCACACGCGTCACCCCGTAACCAACGCTCACCACAGGCCGGCATGCAACTTGATAACATCTTGTTCCATGCCGGCCCACCATCTTCTTCTCTCTGTTGCCCTCGCCTCTGCACTCTCCGCCGCCTCTGTCGATAAGACCGATGTTCCCTACGCCCATCCCGGCGGCAAACCCGTTCTACTCGATCTCCACATTCCCGATGGTCCCGGTCCCTTCCCCGCGGCCATCCTGATTCATGGCGGTGGATTCGATGAAGGCAGCAAGAGCACCAACGTGCGGCCCCTTTTCGATGTCCTCGACAAAGCCGGCTACGCATGGTTCAGTATCGATTACCGCATGGCCCCCGAATTCCATTTCGATCAAGCCAAGGATGACGTGAGCAGCGCCATCCGTTGGGTGAAACAAAACGCCGCCGAATACAAAATCAATCCAGACAAGCTGGCCTTGATTGGCGAATCGGCAGGAGGCTTGCTCGTGAACTATGCGGGCACGCATGACACCGCCGAAACTCGCGTCGCGGCCGTGGTCGATTTCTACGGCCCCGTAGACTATTCCGAAATCGCAGTCGAACGCCGCGATCATCCCGAGCGATTCAATATGACCAGCATCAAGCGGCATGCGGCTAACGGCGGCGGCGTCCATTTCTTCGGAGTGGATACGCTGGACGCCGAAGGGCTACGCAAACTGCGCGCCCTCGCTCCCATTGGTGGGGTCCACAAAGGCATGCCGCCGTTCCTCTGCATCCATGGCACAAAGGACGATCAAGTGCCCTACAGCCAATCGGTCGAGATGTGCAAAGCCATGAAGGCCGCGGGCGCAAGCTGCGAGCTCATCCCCATGGAAGGCGGCGGGCACGGCATGAGCGGTTGGCGCGCGCCCGAATTGCAGCACTGGAAAGCAGGGATGGTGGCGTGGCTGGATAAAACGTTGCGCGTACACTAAAGCCCATGAATATTTCCAGAAGAAATCTTGCTCTGCTAATGCCGGCGCTGGCTGCGGCGGCCCAGGCGCAAACACAAAAAGCTTCCCCCTCGCAGACATTCAAGTTCGAAGATCTTCCTGTAAAGCCCAACGGCGATAACGTGGGCCGGCAGGTGATGGACGCGCACACTCACACCGGTTACCACTTCGATATCCATGAAACGGAACTGGGTCTCGGAATGGCACCTCACCCGCCGCATCGTCATGAACATGAAGAGATGGTGATGGTGCATCAGGGCACCATTGAAGTCACCATCAGCGGCAAGTCAACGCGCCTCGGCCCCGGCTCTGTCGCCTATGTTGCGTCGAACGAAGAGCACGGCTGGAAGAACGTGGGCACCACGCGCGCCAGCTATTTCGTGCTGGCCTTCGGCCGTCCCGGCTAGCGCGGAATCTCCACGTGCTCCGCGCCGTTCAGCTTGCGTACCCAGATATTCCGGTACCGCACCGCCGTGTGATGATTCTGTAGTTGCAGCGATTCCTCCGCGCCATGCGGCTGATACGTGCCGAGTTTCGCGTGCGGTGTATCGCCCAGCAACTCCTGCCGGTTGTGCATCAGCACGCCGTTGTGAAACACGGTCACATACCCGGGCGTCTTGAGTGCAGAGCCTTCGAATTTCGGAGCTTCGAAGACAATGTCATAGGTCTGCCATTCGCCCGGCTTGCGCGAGACATTCACAGGCGGAGGAAACTGCCCATAGATAGCCGCCGCCTGCCCATCGGCATAGGTCGGGTTGTCGTACGAATCCAGAACCTGCACTTCATACTTGCCCATCAGCATGATGCCGCTGTTGCCCCGGTCCTGGCTCTTGTGCTCAATCTTCGCGGGCGCCGCCCACTCCACATGAAGCTGGATGTCGCCGAACTTCTCGCGCGTATCCAAGCCGCCTTGCCCTTCCACCACTTCCATGTAGCCATCGCGAATAATCCACTTCGGCTCCGTCTCTTTGCCCTTCACATACGTCACCCATTTAGAGAGGTTGGTTCCATCGAAAAGCACAATGGCATCGGAAGGCGCGGCGCTGCCCGTGCCCGGCGTCACCATCGCAGGCCTGGGACGGCTCACATCATGGACGCGCCATTTCCCGCCGGGTAAATACGGCGTGTCATCATAACCTAGTGTGCGATCTTTATGCTCTGCTGTTTGCGCCAGAGCAGCACCGGCCAAAGGCTGGCTTGCACCCAAGGCCGCCAGCAGCGTCAGGAGCCGAAAGATGGCCCCGAATCGCCGAGCCGTTGTGGTCGACCGCCCGCGCCTCCATGGACTCATCTGGCGATTCCTCGGGCTCTCAGCGGGCGTGGGGGCAGGCGACTTTCCCGCTAGACAGCGGGCGCGTAGTTTCCGCCCGAAGCCTGCACGTTC
>JBBROT010000481.1:0-2990 GCA_038229155.1 Bryobacterales bacterium
TATACGGAGCTTCCCCTTTCAGCGCCACGCCGATCAGCAGCGAACTGTGGAACCAGCCCCGGTACTGATCGCCGCCTTCCATGTACATGTTGGAGGGCCAAGGCAGGTCATTCTGCGAAGTCAGCACGGCCAAATGGCTGGACCCTGAATCGAACCACACGTCCAGAATGTCGCTCTCTTTGCGGAATTCCGTCCCACCGCATCGCGCACACTTGGGCCGCTCGCCTTGAAGTCCGCCCAATAATTCAGCGGCCGTGCGTTCGTACCAGACATCGGCGGTATGCTTTCGAAACAACTCGACCACGCCATCCAGATACTTACGGTCGGTCAGCGGCTCCTGACACTGCTCGCAGTAGAAAACGACGATCGGAACGCCCCAGACGCGCTGCCTTGAGATACACCAGTCGGGCCGGGTTGCGATCATATTGGACATTCGATCGTCGCCCCACTCTGGCGTCCATTTCACCTGTTGAATTGCTTTCAGCGCCCGCTCACGCAGGTCGTTGCGGTCCATGCCGATGAACCACTGTTCGGTGGCCCGGAAGATGGTCGGATGGTGACAGCGCCAGCAGTGTGGGTAGCTGTGCGACAGATTTTCTTCGGCGAGCAGCGCTCCATTCGCGCTCAGCATTTCCTTCACAAGAGGGTTCGCTTGCCAGACGGTTTTTCCGATCAGTTCTTCCGGCAGTCGGCCTGCAGCTCCCTCGGCGTGGAAGAATCGACCCGCTCCGTCCACCGGACAGTAGGCCGGAAGCCCATACTTTCGTCCAACTTCGAAATCCTCTTGTCCGTGACCTGGAGCCGTATGCACCGCGCCGGTGCCCTGCTCCAACGTCACGTGATCGGCCAGTATGCCAAGCGATTCTCGCTCCAGCAGCGGGTGACGGAAGATCGCGCCCTCCAGCTTTGCACCGGGAAAGGCCGCGATCACTTTCCAATCCGTCCAGCCGAGTTTCTCCGCCGTGGCCTTCAAAAGCTCAACCGCAACGATGTAGACTTCACCGCCCGTGCCGCCGATCTGCACCGCGGCGTATTCAAATTTCGGATGATAGGCGATCCCGACGTTTGCTGGAATCGTCCATGGCGTGGTCGTCCAGATCAAGCCGAAGACTTTGTGGCCCGCCAGCGCCGGGTCGATCAAACCAGCGTCGGAGGTTAGCGCAAAACGAACCCAAATCGACGGGCTGTTATGGTTCGCATATTCGATCTCAGCCTCCGCGAGCGCCGTGCGATCGTGGATGCACCAATTGACGGACTTCAGCCCCTTGTAAACGTAACCCTTGTCGAGGAAGTCAACAAAGGCTCCAGCGATTACGGCCTCATATTCCGCGCTCATCGTCAGATAAGGATCTTTCCAGCGGCCGAGAACGCCAAGCCGTATGAAGTCCTGCCGCTGCAAATTTACGAATTTCTGGGCGTATTTCCGGCACTCCGCGCGTATTTGCGCGGCCGTCATCTTGGCTTTCTTTGAGCCGAGCTCGCTATCGACCTTGATCTCAATCGGCAGCCCGTGGCAATCCCACCCTGGCACGTAGGGCGAATCGAAGCCCGCCATGGTCTTCGATTTGACGATGAAATCCTTGATAATTTTGTTGAAGGCCGTGCCCAGGTGGATGTTGCCGTTCGCATACGGCGGTCCATCATGCAGGACGTACTTTGGAAGATTTCGGCGCGACTCGCGAATCTGCCCGTAAAGGTTCTCCTGCTCCCAACGCGCGAGCATCTTCGGCTCTTGCTGCGGCAGATTGGCCTTCATCGGGAAGTCCGTGCGTGGAAGATTCACGGTCTTCTTCAGATCCACATTCACATTCATGGGGCTTAATCACCATGGTACATCGCACTCTTCATACCAGCTACATTGAGTGAAGTGGACGGCGTCATCGTAGTGGATAAACCATCGGGCTACACTTCGCACGATGTGGTGAACCGCCTTCGGCGCATAGCGGGAACGCGCAGCATCGGGCATCTGGGCACACTGGACCCTCTTGCGACCGGAGTTCTACCTCTGGTGATTGGCCGCGCCACTCGTCTGGCCCGCTTTTTCACCTCGAACGACAAGCGCTACGATGCGGTCGTGCGCTTCGGCGTTACTACCGACTCATACGATCGCGATGGCGCGGTGATTTCCACTACGCCAGAGTTCAACATCACGGCTGCCCAACTCGAACGAGCACTGGAAAAGTTCCGCGGTCCGCTGCTGCAGACGCCGCCGCCGGTTTCAGCGAAGAAGGTCGGAGGAGTTCCGGCCTATAAGCTGGCGCGCAAGAATATCGCGGTGGAACTGAAGGCGGTTGAGGTCCACGTTTATGCGCTGGATCTGGTCAGCTTCGATGGCACCTGCGCGCGAATTCAGTTCCATTGCTCGGCCGGCACTTACGTGCGCAGCATCGCTCACGAGCTTGGCCAAGCCTTGGGCTGCGGCGCGGTGATAGATTCTCTGCGGCGCACCAGCTCAGGAGATTTCACCGAAGAGCAATCTTTCACCATCGAAGCTCTGAAAGAACTAGCCGACGCGGAACGCCTTACTGAAGCGCTCGTGCCAGCCGCGCGCCTGCTTCCACAGTTCCCGACGGAACTCATCGACGCCACGACAGTAGGGCAAATTCGCCAAGGCAAAGATTTCCGGCTGTCGCCCTTTCGCCCAAATCCCGGCGCAACCTACGTCAAAGCCATTTCGCGTGACGGCGAGCTGGTTGCAATCGGTGAAGCTCGCCTGCCGCATTTGTATCACCCGATTCTGGTTTTTTGAATGTGGCCATTTTTGAATACGGGCAAGCTAAAGCGTGTCCTACTAAACTGAATCTAAGTGTTCCATTTACTCGAAAAGTCGATCGCCGCTCGTGTCTCCGCGCATTTGTGTGAGCAGTACCAGGTGGATGCGCCGGTCTCGCTCGAACAGCCCAAACAAACCACATTTGGCGAGCTCGCCATTGCCGTGGCGTTTCAACTCGCGCGCCAGTTGCGCCAGGCTCCCAAGGCTATCGCAACGA
>JBBROT010000482.1:0-2987 GCA_038229155.1 Bryobacterales bacterium
CAAGATGTTGGCCGATATCGAAAACGGCCAGGGCCAGTACGGCCAGATGCTGAAAGAGTCCTCGCAGTACGATAACGCGCTCGCCAGCATCCGGACGTTTCGAAAGTCCGTCCAGCAGTGGAGGGCCGCGCCCATGATGTCGAACAACGAGCAGTACTCGAGCGCGCTCGCCGCATTGCAAAATCTCAATGCCACCTACGACGAACTAACACGCGGCAACGGCCAACTCGCGCAACTGTTGAACACTTCACAACTCTATGAGCAGTACGCCGGCTCCAGCCGTGAAACACGGGCGTTCGTTCATGATTTTCGCCTGAACCCACAGAAGTACCTTCGCCTCAAAGTTTTCTAACGCGCCCCACCGCGATCAGAGTCTGCCGCAGTGTCTCTTCTGGCGTCAGCCCTTCGGCGTTGACTGTTTCTATGCGGCCCGGCCCCGTGGGCTTCCATCGCTGAAACATGCGTTCCGAAACGTGACCCGCGAAAACAGTTACCAGCGGCACTCTCAAAGCGGCCGCCGCGTGCTGGCCCGCGGAATCGTAACCCACATACAGGCGGCTGCCTGCGATGCAAGCCGCAAATTCCGCAAAGCTGCCGGTTCGAATATCCGCTTCTACGCCCGACGCTTCCACGGCTCTGCGCACTCGCTCCGCTTCCTCGCCTCCCGCGCCCGCATCGATCGTGAGCGTGCATCGCAACTCGCTCAGAGCTTTTAGCAGCCCAGCCTCAAAGCCGGGCCCCAGTTTCTTGGCCGGGTTCTCTCCCACCCCCAGACTCACCGCGATCCCCGATCCCGCCTCAACGGCCCTGCCCGCAAGAGCGAGGTAAGGCTGCGAGCCGCTCACGCCCAGCACGGCCGCGCACCATCGTTCCGCCAACTCCGGCAGACTCGCGCTCGTATCTTCCCCCGCGGTGCGGCTCTCGAAGAAAAAATATTTCCCCTCATCGCAAACCGGCACCAGCCCCAGTTGCGTCAATCGCGAATCGGGGTCCAGCACGATGCTCCCAGGCGCGTCGAGAAATTCCCTCAGCGCGGTGCTCGCTCGCAGGCGATCCGCTAATAGACCGCTCCTCGGGTAAGGCGCTGGCACGTGGTCCACACGCGCATCGTCAGCCCACAGTTCCGCAATCTTCGCGCTCCCCACCAGCGTGATGCGCGCTTTCGGAAATCGCCGTTTAGCCGCGTCCAACAGCACGCTGGTCACCGCAATATCCGCGCCCAGTGTCACGCGCGAGAGCACGAACACGCGCTCCGGTTCCAGCCCGCAAGCCCGTGGAACGCGCACCCGGTAATAGCGCGCCAGCAACTCAGCAGCATCCAAGCCAGCCACCCTCCCGGCGATCACCGCGCTGAAAAGTTCCGCATAGGCATCGCAGAGCCGGGGCTCGAAACGGTCCGACAGACCCTCCACCACCACGCGGAAGAGCGCCTCCGAACAGTCGTCCATCGCCAGCGATTTCGCCAGCTCCAGATCCGGCCTGCCTCCGGCGAGTATGCCGCCCAGCAAAGCCTCCGCGCGTTCTCTACAAGAAGTACTTGCGAACAATCGGCTCCAGCTTGGCGAGCGTCTCCGGCGGCACAATCTTCTTATCCGTAATCAAAGCGTGAGCCAACGCGCTGCCGCATTTGCAATTGCGCTCCACCGGAATGCGCGCCACGGCTTCAGCCACAACACGGCAGGCGTTCGCCGCGTTCTGCTGCAGGTTCGCCAGAATATCCGTCACCGTAACGGAGGCGTGCTCCTCATGCCAGCAATCGTAATCCGTCACCATCGCCACCGTCACGTAGCAAATCTCCGCCTCGCGCGCCAGCTTCGCCTCCTGCAGGTTGGTCATGCCGATCACGTCGAAGCCCCATGACCGGTACACGTTCGATTCAGCCTTCGTCGAAAACGCCGGGCCTTCCATGCACAGGTACGTGCCTCCCTGCTTCGCCGCCACGCCCGCCGCTCCGCAAGCCGCTTCCACCGTGCCCGCCAACTCGCCGCAAATGGGTTCCGCGAAGCTCACGTGCGCCACCAGCCCGTCACCGAAGAAGGTGGAAATCCGCCCGCGCGTGCGGTCGAAAAACTGATCGGGAATCACAAAATCGAGCGGCTTGTGCTCTTCCTTTAACGACCCCACGGCGCTTAGCGAAACAATCCGCTCCACACCCAAAAGCTTCATGCCGAAAATGTTCGCCCGGAAATTCAGCTCCGAAGGAGAGAGCCGATGCCCGCGTCCATGCCGCGCCAGAAACGCCACCTGCTTGCCACCCAGCGTGCCCAGAACGTACGGGTCCGAAGGGTCACCGAATGGTGTTTCCAGTCTCACTTCTTTTTCCGCCGTGAAGCCCGGCATCGAATACAAACCGCTTCCCCCGATAATGCCGATCGTTGCTTCTTGCTTGTCCAAAAATTCTCCTATTCCTGAATAAGTTCCCATAGTACGCCACCCGTGCTGGCGGGATGTACGAACACATAAAGGTGCCCGCCAGCGCCCTGCCGGGGCTCATTCAATAAACGCGCGCCCGCTTGCCGCAACCGCTCTGCCGCCGCGTCAAGATCCGCAACGCGCAGCGCTACATGATGCAAACCTTCACCCCGCTTGGCGATAAACTTCGCAATCGCCGAATCGAAATCGGTAGCCTCCAGCAGTTCAATGCGCGATTCCCCCACCGGCAGCATCGCCACATTCACGCGCTCCGTAGCCACCGTTTCACGCAACTCCACATGCAACCCAAGCTGCTCGTAAAATTGCTCCGCCGCCGCCAATGACTTCACCGCGATCCCCAAGTGATCGATGCGGAACCGCTCCTTCACCACTGCAATCCGCCGTGGGAAGCGCCCCACCGCCTCCAGCAGTTCGCCAATGCCCAATCCATCTGTCGCGACAGTCTTGAGAATCGGAGGCTGCACCCCGCCCGGCGTCAGCGACAGCATCGCGCGCACCTCGCGCTCCGTCTGGTCCGCGCCCGCGTGATCCGCCTTGTTGATCACGAACACGTC
>JBBROT010000483.1:0-2986 GCA_038229155.1 Bryobacterales bacterium
ACGGAGAGCTTGCGCACGGTGTATCGCGGGGCGGTGGATGTGACGGACGGCGACGTAACGCTGGAGCAGGTGGACACGACGTTCGGGAAGACGACGGTTCGCGCGCAAGGTACGGTATCGGGCGAGGGACATCCGGAAGGGAAGATGACGGTGCTGAACGCTTCGGTGACGAATGGGCGCGTGGACGATCTGGAGAAGATGTTCACGCATTCAAAAACGCCGCCGCTGACGGGACTGATTTCGCTGCATACATCGATCAAGCTGCCGGCGGGGAAGGCGAAGTTTCTGGCGCGGCTGCAGATGACCGGGGATTTTCAGACGAGCAGCGGGCGGTTCACGGGCCACAATACGCAGGACCTTTTGAACCGGCTGAAGGAGAGCGCGCAAGGGGAGAGCAAGAAGGAACAGGATGCGAATAGGGAAGAAGTTTCGTCGCGGTTGAAGAGCCATGTGGTGGTGAAAGGCGGCGTGGCGCGGGTTGAACATCTGGTGCTGGAAGCGCCGGAGACGATGGCGCGGATGGATGGGACTTTTAATCTGCTTTCGAAAGAAGTGGACTTGAAAGGGACGTTGAAAACCGAAGGCAAGCTGAGCGATACGCAGCACGGGTTCAAGGCTTTCGCGGTGAAGCTGATTACTCCCTTCTTGAAGAAGCAGCACACCACGTTTGTGCCGTTCGAGATTAAGGGCCCTTATGGGCAGGTGACGGCGCGGCTGGATCTGGGCGGCAAGAGGAAGCTTTAGCCGCGACCGATGAAGGGCATGGCGGTGGCCATGACGGTGACGAACTGGACGTTGGCATCGAGCGGCAGGTTGGCCATATAAACCAGTGTATCGGCGACGTGTTGGACGTTCATGCGCGGCTCGACGATGGTGGTGCCGTTGGCTTGCGGAACGCCTTCGGTCATGCGGGAAGTCATCTCTGTTGCGGCGTTGCCGATATCGATCTGACCGCAGGCGATGTTGTGGGCGCGGCCATCGAGCGAGAGCGAACGCGTGAGGCCGGTGATGGCGTGCTTGGTAGCGGTGTACGGGGCGGAATTGGGGCGCGGCACGTGGGCGGAGATGGAGCCATTGTTGATGATGCGACCGCCTGCGGGCTGCTGCCGCTTCATGATGCGGAAGGCGCCCTGGGCGCAGAGGAATGAGCCTGTGAGGTTGACGGCGACCACTTTGTTCCATTGATCGACGGTGAGTTCATCGAAGGGGACGGGGGGCGCGCCCATGCCGGCATTATTGAAGAGCAGATCGAGGCGGCCGAAGCGTTCCTGAATTCTGCCGAAGAGATTGTGGACGCTTTCGGGCTGGCTGACGTCGGTGGGGATGCTCAGGGTATCGGGGCTGATGAGGGCGGCGGTACGGTGTAACTCGTCGGCGCGGCGGCCGGCGAGGGCGAGGAGCCAGCCTGCTTTCGCGAGGGCTTCGCTGACGGCGCGTCCGATGCCGCTTCCGGCTCCGGTGACGAGTGCTACGCGTGGTTCGGTGCGGCTGATTTCTTGGCTCATGCGGGTTCCTTTTCGGCTCGAATTTTTGCGACTACCAGGCGGATCTCTTCGGCGGTGACTTCGGTGGGTAGCGATTGGCGCAAGGGCTTCAACCATTGTGCACCGTGGGTGCGGACGGCGGCGTCGATGAGGGCGTGGTGAGTTTCGCTTACCCATGACGGCTGGAAAGCGAGTTCGCCGCGTTCGACGAGATCGGCAACCATGCCCACGACTGTACTCAATTGGCGATCGCGGAGTTGAGCGATTTCGGCGAAGGTGCGGCCTTCGTTCAGCAGGCGGACTGTTTCGGCGGCGGGGGAGGGGGCGGTTTGCTGTGGGAGGGTGGAGGCGCGGCGGCCATTTTGATAGGAGGAGAGGACGGTGAGAATCTCTTCGCCAAACTGATCGGCCTTGCGTTCGCCGATGCCGGTGACGGCGCGGAGGGAGGCGCGGGAGATGGGCTGCTTGATGCAGAGATCGAGCAGGGTGGCGTCGGTGAGGATCATGAAGGCGGGGACGGCGGTGCGCTTGGCGAGATCGCGGCGCCACTCCTTGAGGAGTTCGAGCAGGGCGGTGTCGTGATCGGGGAGGCGGGCGGGTTCGCGGGCGGCGCTTGGTGCAGAGCGGGGTGTGGGGGAGGCACTCTTGCGCGCGTGGGAAGACTTGCGGTCAAGGTATTCGGGCACGCCGGCGCATACATCGCAAGCGCCGCAGGACTGCCATTTGGGAGTTTCGCCGAAGTGGAGGCAGATCTGGCGATGGCGGCATTCGTTGTTCTCGGCGAAGCGTTTGACGGCATGATAGCGCTGCCAGGCGCGTTCGCGTTCGGCAGAATCGCGCAACTGTTCGATGAAGAAGGCGAGGAGGCCGGCATCTTTCGCGCGCCAGAGGAGGAGGCAATCGGCGGGGAGGCCATCGCGACCGGCGCGGCCGGCTTCCTGATAATACTGCTCGATGGATTTCGGGAGCGCGAGATGGATGACGGAGCGGACAGTGGCCTTGTTGATGCCGAGGCCGAAGGCAAGCGTGCCGACGAGGACGGGGACCTCATCGGACATCCAACGCTCCTGATTGCGGGAGCGAATTTTGCTGTCCATCTGGCCGTGGTAGGGGATGGCGCGGATGTTGTTTTCGCCGAGGAAATCGACTGTGGATTCGACGATGGCGACGGTGGGGGCGTAGACGATGATGTTGCCGCTGGTTTGGGCGCGGATGGCGTTGAGGAGGAGTTGGGGCTGCGTCTTGGCGTCGCAGAGGCGGACCAGGTATTGGAGGTTGGGGCGGTGGAAGCTGACGATGAATTTATCGGGATCGCGGAGGCCGAGTTGGGCAATGATGTCGTGCCGGACGCGCTGGGTGGCGCTGGCGGTGAAGGCGGCGATGGGAGTGGTGGGGAAGTGCTGGCGGAGTCGGCTGAGCTGGCGATAATCGGGGCGAAATTCGTGGCCCCATTCGGAGATGCAGTGCGCTTCATCGATGGCGAAGAAGGCGAGGGGGACGCG
>JBBROT010000484.1:0-2967 GCA_038229155.1 Bryobacterales bacterium
CGGACGCCGCGCGCATTCCCATCGTCCCGCGAGATGTGAAGTTGACGTCCCACACGGCCCAACCGGACCATTTTCAGTTCACGTCCACCACCGCGCAAGTGCAGTCCGTCACCGTCGCGGGCGATGTCTCCGACCTGGGACTGTTCGCTCCCGACCCGGCGCAGCGTATCCTGATCCGCGATGAAACTCTGGACGCGAATCCGGGGCGTCCCGGCATGCCGATCTCGATACCGGGCATGCCCGTGGAATCGCCCGCTGGTGGCATCAAGCCGCCCCAATATTTCGCGCCCGGCGTGGCTGGCGACCATGGCGAACCCATCGCCATGTTTTTTCGCATCGGTGGATTTCTCTACCCGAACAACCTGCCGGCGAACGCCCATGGCAACGGCTATGCGGACCCGAATGTCATCATTCCCATTGCTATCGAGAGCATCGAAACAGATGGTGCCGCCTTTAACGTTCGCGAAGGCAACAATGCTGTGAATTCCGCGATTGTATTCGGGCTTCGAGACCGGATCGATCCACTCGTCCGGGTGACGGCGGACTACCGCGATGTGAACGTCGTGACCGGATGGAGCCCCGCGAACCCGGCGAACAAAAGCTGGATTGGGTTCGAATTTTCGTTTGGCAACGGATATCTGGACCGGCTGGAGCATCGCAAGCAATACAAAGCGAACGTGAGCCGCGTGTTCACATTCGGCAAGCATGACCTGACGGTCTACGGCATCGGATACTACGGCAAGGCGTTCCAGCCGGGGCTGATTCCCATCGACCTCGAAACGCCGGGTGACACCTACGACTCACGGCAGCAGGAAGAAACCTCCAACGGTTCGCTGATCCTGAACGATATCTGGCATCTCACTCCGCACCGCCAACTGCAGTTCTCCGGTTTCTATCGCTACTATGTGCTGGATGTGCGGCCGAATTTCGGCGATGGATTGATACGCCAGAGCGAACATCGCAACGTGAATTCAGAGGATGCGTTATACGCGGAGCGGTACAACAGTATGTTCTCGCTTCTGGCGGGAGCGAACTTTCGCCGGGAACGGCCGAGCGCGCTCGATCTGGACCGGGCTGACGAGCGCGGCATCTTCCAACCCGTCACCGCGAATAATCTGCTGTTGAATTTTTACAGTCCTTTCGTCTCGGCAGACGGCACGTTCTTCCGCTACCTGCATTACAACGCCGGTTTCCGGCGCGATGAGATCGCCTTTGACAATCAGGACCTGTACCGCCCCGAGTATTCGTTCCAGCGGCACGCCTCTGTGAATTCTCCGAAAGGCACGCTTAGCCTGCTGCCTCCCGAGGGCCGCCCCGCGCGCTGGCTGCCTTCCGTTTCGTTGAGCTATGGTCAGGCCTTTCATGTGAACGATCCGCGCATTGGCACCACGGCCCTGCCCGGTGGAACGCTGGTGAGCAAAGCGCGCTCCTATCAACTGGTGGTCAGCAAAACTATCGCGAAAACAGACTTCCGCGTCACGCTTGCTCATGTCACAACGGCACAGCAGTTGGCCCGCATTTCAAACGATACCGGCTTGCAGGAAGATCAGGGTCCGGGCCTGGTGAAATCGGTAACGGCGACGGCGCGGCGCAACTTCTCGCACGGATTTGTGCAGGTGCTTTACGCGCGTGCGGATGCGCGTGATCGCGAGACAGGCGAACGCACGCCGGAAGCGCCAAGGCTGATCTGGGATGTGCTGGGCACGGTGGACAAGCTTCCCTGGAAGCTGGTGGCGCGCGGCGAATATGAGCATGTCGGAATCAAGCCGTTGGGCGACGGCTTCAACGCGGTTCCCGTGCGCGAATTTCGCGGAGCATTGCTGCGTCCGTTTTCGAGCGTTGGAATCGATCTTGGTGTGAACTTCTTTATCGTCAGCGGTTATGGCGGGCAAACGCTCGAGACACTCGCAGTGGGCGTTGAACCCGAGCCCTTCGAGCGTGTGACGGGCTTTCCGTTGCGCTCCTATGTGTCGGTTTCGGCGACTTATCACTTTCGCAGGAGCGGCACGCGTTAGCGCTTGGGCGATGCACATCCCTGACGGCTACCTGAGTCCTTCCACGTGCGTGCTGCTGTATGCGGGCGTGACTCCGTTCTGGTACACCGCGCTGCAACGGATGAAGTGCTTGGCGGGCACACGCGCCATCCCGCTGATCTCGGTCTTCGCCGCATTCTCATTCGTGATCATGATGTTCAATCTGCCGTTGCCGGGTGGCACCACGGGGCACGCGTTAGGCATCGGGATCGCGGCGGTGGTGCTGGGTCCGTGGGGGGCGACCATGGCGATCTCCATTGCCCTGGGCATACAAGCTCTCTTCTTCGGCGATGGCGGCCTTACCTCGCTGGGCGCAAACTGCTTCAACATGGGGGTCGCGGGTTCGCTGGTGGCGTACTTTACTTATCGGCTGGTCTCTGGCAAGACACCATTAAACAGCGCGAGACGGGTGTTCGCGGCGGGCTTGGCGGGCTACTTGGCCATCAATGCGGCGGCTTTGCTGGCGGCCATCGAGTTCGGTCTGCAGCCCCTTCTG
This sequence comes from Bryobacterales bacterium, assembly GCA_038229155.1. Lineage (GTDB taxonomy): Bacteria > Acidobacteriota > Terriglobia > Bryobacterales > Bryobacteraceae > JALYXI01. Next base: position 2,530 of record JBBROT010000484.1, read on the forward strand.
TTTCACGATGCCGCCGGTGTCCCGCTCTATTGCCCTTACCCTTTAAGCATCTCGATACCGGCCATGATGATCGGGCACCTGACGCTTGCGGGGCTGGCGGAATTAACTGTTTCTGCGGGCGTGGTGCGCTATTTGCAATCGTCGGATATCGGGCTGCTGCGGGAAACTGCGCCGGGTATTGCCTTGCCCGCTTACACGCACTTCGCAGCTACGGACACCTTCAGCGTTCCGAAGCGATTTTGGATCGCTCTCGCTGTGCTCCTGATTCTGACACCGCTGGGCATCATCGCAGCCGGTAGCGCCTGGGGAGAATGGACAGCCCACGATTTCGCGGATGCCTCGGCCCGCGCACAAATCACGGCGGCCTCGGGGAGCCACGCCGCGCCGGAGCATCCGCCCAGCGGTCTTGAAAAATTGGGTTCGTTTTGGAGTGCTCCG
>JBBROT010000485.1:0-2966 GCA_038229155.1 Bryobacterales bacterium
AGGCTTGCGGGAAATCGCGGCCCGCCGCCGTCACCTTCACCAGCAGCGAATCGTAAAACGGAGTGATGGTGGCTCCACCGTATGCGGACCCGCCATCGAGCCGGATGCCGAAGCCGCCGGGTGATCGATAGGTGTGCATCTTGCCATAATCGGGCGTGAAATTCGCGGTGGGGTCTTCGGTGGTGATGCGGCATTGCAGCGCGAATCCATGAAGCGGCATGCGATCCTGCGGCGGCAGCGACAGCGGCGCTTCGAACAGGTTGTGCCCCTGCGCCACCAGAATTTGCGAGCGCACCAGATCGATGCCGGTGACCATTTCCGTCACCGTGTGCTCCACCTGAATGCGCGGATTCACTTCGATGAAAAAGAACTCGCCCGAATCGGCATCCACCAGAAATTCCACGGTGCCTGCATTGCGATAACCCGCTGTGCGGGCCAACTGAATCGCCGCATCCGCCAAGCCCTGCCGAATCTCTTTCGCCAGGCCCACGGCGGGGGCCACCTCCACCACTTTCTGATGGCGGCGCTGCACGGAACAATCGCGTTCATGCAGATGAACCAGGTTGCCGTGATGGTCGCCGAGGATCTGCACTTCCACGTGGCGCGCGCGCCGGACGTAGCGCTCCAGAAACACCGCGTCGTTTCCGAAGGCCGCGCCCGCTTCTTTGCGTGCCTCTTCCAGGCGGCCATCGAACTCAGAGATATCGTTCACCACTCGCATGCCGCGCCCGCCACCGCCGAACGCCGCTTTGATGATGAGCGGAAAACCGATGCGCTCCGCTTCCTGTCTGGCGAAGGCGGCATCGGTGACGGCCTCTTCGGTGCCGGGCACAACAGGGACGCCGGCCTTCTGCGCTAGCTTGCGAGCAGCGGTCTTGTCGCCCAACAGATCCAGCAACTCCGCCGTGGGACCAACGAATGTGATGCCCGCGTTTTCGCAAGCTCGCGCCAACGCCGGATTTTCCGAAAGGAAGCCATAGCCGGGGTGAATCGCGTCCACCTGCTTTTCCACGGCCAGCGCGACGATGCCGTCGATATCCAGATACGCCTGCACCGGACCCAGGTGCTCACCAACCTGATAGGCCTCATCGGCTTTAAAACGGTGGAGACCCAGGCGGTCTTCCTTCGAGTAAATCGCTACGGTGCGCAGCCCCAATTCGGTTGCCGCGCGCATGATGCGGATCGCGATTTCTCCGCGGTTTAAAGCGAGTAGTTTTTTCATCCAGTATCGTATCGAAAGGAAACTGAGCGGAGTGGCGGCTGAAGACTACGAGGAAGACGATCCGGTACGTTCACCGCGAAAAAAACGCACGGCCACGGAGCGCGCGGCCGTTGAAACGCGCAAGGCACAAATCTCTTTCATCGGCCCGCGCGGGTGCCAGGGCCTGGTGGATGGAGAACCGGTCTATGTTAAGCCGCAAAGCTCGATTGCGATTGGCGATTGGGTCGAGATCGATGGCATTGGCACAATCCGCAATGTGCTTCCGCGCAGAACAACGCTCTCCCGGCCTGACCCGCTGAATCACCGCAATGAGCGCGTCATCGCGGCGAATATCGATCTGGTTGTTGTGGTGGCCGCTATGCGCGCGCCGGACCTTCGGCCTGGCTTGATCGATCGCTACCTCATCGCAATCGAGAAAGGCGGTGCGGATGTGATTATCTGTCTGACCAAACTCGACCGCGTGGAATCGGAAGCGGAGTTCCGTTTGTTGGACCCTTATCGCGCACTCCACATCCCCATCTTTCCGGTTTCGAACAAGACGGGCGAAGGCGTAGAAGCGTTGCTCACCGCGCTTTCTGGAAAGCTGTCCGTGCTGGTGGGGCATAGTGGCGTGGGCAAGTCATCCTTGATGAATGCCTTCGCTCCGGAATCGAACGCGGCCACGGGTGAGATCAGCAAGCTGTATCAGAAGGGCCGGCACATTACGACTTCATCCACCATGTACCGGCTGGCCCGGGGAATCCGCATCATCGATACGCCCGGCGTGCGCGAGTTCGGGCTGTGGGACATCACGGTTGCTGAAGTGGAGCGCACGTTTCACGATTTCGATGCTTACCGGAGCGCGTGCCAGTTTGGAGATTGCTCCCACACGCATGAACCGGTCTGCGGTGTGCGTGATGCTCTAGCTGAAGGCAAGATTCCCGAACAGAGATACGCCGCTTATTTGCGCATCCGCGATGACGTGGAAATGGAAAAGAGAAAAGCTACTTGACCTGATCGATGCGTTCGGTAAGCAGTTCCACGAAGCGTTCAGGAACGAAGCCATTCATGCGGCTGGCGATGTTGCCGGTTTTGTCCACGATGATGGTGGTGGGGATGGAGGAGACATCGAGCTTGGTGGCAAGGCCCGCATCGAAATAATTCTTCCCGGTCCAGCCTCGCTCTTTCAAAATGGGCGCGACCAATGACCGGTCTTCATCCGTTGCAACGGCCAGAAACACCACGTTGGTATTGTTCTTGAACCGCTGCTGAACCTTTTCATAGAGCGGGCGCTGCACGCGGCACGGACCGCACCACGTGGCCCAGAAATCGAAGACCACTACCTTGCCTCGAAGCGAAGATAGCTTCAACGAATCGCCGCTCACCGCCGGCAAAGTGAAATCGAGAATCTGGGAAGCAGCAGCATTGGGGTCCTGCGATTTCAGCTTCGCCACGCGCTCGCTCACGATGGCTTGCGTGCGGTCGTAAGCCTGTAAAATCAGGTCGCCCAACCCTTTTTCAGAGCCATTTACTTTGGTGTAAAGCTCCCCCATGCGGACACGGTCCTTGCCGCGGTCCACCTCACTACTGTTCGGGTCTTCAATGGTGAACGCATCGGCAATGCGGTTGACAGCTTCCAGATTCTTGCCGGTGCGGCTCAACCATCGCCCCCACTCGCGGGCCGCCCCAGCGGAGGAATAGTGCTCCCAACTGCGGCGGGCCAGTTCCACCGCATCTTCCTGCTTGCCCATGTTGCCGGTCGCAC
>JBBROT010000486.1:0-2963 GCA_038229155.1 Bryobacterales bacterium
GAATGGGCGGTGACCTTGCCGCGGCGGTGGCTTTCTACGGCGCGCCGCCACCGCTTGAGGAAGTATTGAAAATCAAGGCGGCGGTTCTGGTGCATCACGGATCGATGGACGCGCGTCTGGTGGGCGGATGGCCAGCGTATGAGGTGGCACTGAAAGCCAACAACATTCGTTACAGCGGCTACATCTATGAAGGCGCGCAGCACGGCTTCCACAACGACACCACGCCGCGCTATGACGAAGCGGCGGCCAAATTGGCCTGGCAGCGCACCCTGGACGTCTTCAATAAAAACTTGCGGGCTTGACCACCCGCGGACGGAACGGAGTTCACTGTGGCGGAATATAACTTCGGGTTGTTCTGGGGCTTGGCAATACAGGCCTACGAAGCCACGTTGGTTGCCAATGACTCTCGCGTGGACCAGTTTTTTGACGGAAGCGCGGCGGCGCTGAATAGCGTGGAGCACCAAGGGCTGCGGCTCTTTCAAGGAGGCGCGACGGACTGCACAAATTGCCAAGCCGGCGCGGAACTGACGCTCGCTTCGCTTTCGGGCCTGAACCAGAATGGAAGGCGCGGACGAGGCGGGCGAGCGGCGGACCCCGGTTTCTTTCGTACGGGAGTGCGGCCCATTAACGATGATGTGGGGCTGGGTGGATTGGACATATTCGGCATTCCGCTTTCGCGAGGAGCGGCGGGAAATGGCGCGCAGTGCTTGTTCAAGACGCCGGGCCTGAGCAACGTGGAGTTCACCGGCGCCTACCAGCACAACGGCGGCCAGGCCACACTGGAACAGTTGATCGACTTCTATTCTCGCGGCGGAGATTTTCCTGGCGGGGGCAACCTGGGGCCCGGCATCGGCAATAAAAACCTGAGCACAGCGGATCGCACGGCGCTGGTGGCTTTCCTCAAGGCGCTCAGCGACGACCGGGTACGCTATAAGCGCGCGCCGTTCGATCATCCCGAACTATGCGTGCCGGTGGGCCACCAACAGGTGGATTCGGCAACGTTAGTTATCGATAGCTCCAACCCGCAGTTCCGGTTAAGCGCCGCCGACAAGTGGGCAGGCCTTCCGCCCGTAGACAAGAGCGGCAATTCAGTACCCCTGCAGTCGTTTGACGAGCTGTTGCAAGGGGCGCGTGCCGACGGTTCGCGCGCGCATTCGCTTCAGGATGGGTGTTCCATTTTTTGAGAACGCCCGCGCGAGACTCGATGCAATGATTCGAATTGAAGAGACCACGCTCATCGACGCCCCAATCCTGCGCTGCTTTGACCTTTCCCGCAGCGTTGAAGTGCATCTGCTTTCTAACGTGCATAGCGGAGAACAAGCGCTTGCTCTTGGCGGCGTTACTTCTGGACTGGTCGGTCTCTCTGAGCAGGTTACCTGGCGCGCCAAACACTTCGGTGTCTGGCAGGAACTGACCAGCAGGACCACCGCGCTGGAATCGCCAACCTATTTCCAGGTCACGATGGTTCGCGGCATTTTCCGTTTCATGCAGGCGGACCACCTCTTCCAAACTCTCCCCTCCGGGAGTACTGAGATGAGAGACGTTTTCTCGATCGCCGCGCCCTTTCCACCGGTCGGCCGTTTGGCGGAAATTCTTTTTCTGCGGAATTACATGCTCGCCCTGCTGCGAGAACGCAATGCTGTCATCAAGCGCGTCGCGGAATCGAGCGACTGGAACAAATATCTGCCGGTTGCCTCGTGAAAATTGTCATTCCAGGAGGCACCGGACAGGTGGGAGGCATTCTCGCCCGGCACTTCCACCAGAAAGGGCACGCTGTCGTTGTTCTCAGCCGCGGCTTGCGTGTAGCGCCATGGCGCACCGTCTACTGGGATGGTTCCACGTTAGGACCCTGGTCAGAGGAATTAGAAGGCAGCGACGTTTGTATCAATCTTGCCGGCAGAAGTGTGAACTGCCGCTATACAACAGAAAACAGGCGAGCGATTTTAGATTCCCGCGTTCAATCGACGAAGGTGCTTCACCAAGCTCTTGCCTCTCTCGAGCACCCGCCGGCTGTTTGGCTCAATGCAAGCACGGCAACTATCTACCGTCACGCTCTTGACCGGCCCATGGATGAGGCCACGGGCGAGATCGGCGGTGACGAAGCGGGAGCGCCAGACACCTGGAGCTTTTCGATTCAGGTGGCGAAGGCCTGGGAGGAGGCTTTTTTCTCCACGGCAACTCCGCTCACCAGGAAAATTGCGCTCCGGAGCGCTATGACGTTTAGCCCCGATCGAGGTGGAGTCTTCGACGTATTCCTGAACCTGGTCCGCCACGGTCTGGGCGGTACCAACCTGCCCGGAACTCAATATGTTTCCTGGATTCACGAAGTCGATTTCATCCGCTCCATCGAGTTTCTGATCGAAAGGCGCAACCTGACCGGAGCCGTGAACCTGGCTTCTCCCCATCCGCTCCCTAACCGTGAGTTTCTGGGAATTCTTCGGAAGGCGTGGGGCATTCGCGCCGGCCTACCCACTTCAGGCTGGATGCTGGAGATTGGCACTTTCCTGCTGCGCACCGAATCCGAACTGGTGCTCAAGAGCCGCCAGGTAATTCCCGGCAGGCTGCTGAATGAGGGTTTCCAATTCACTTATCCAAGGTGGCCTGAAGCCGCGCGCGATCTGGTTGACCGGTGGAGGAGTTTAACTTCATGAGAACACCTTCGGGCATATACGTGTAAATCGAGATTCCCAAAGGCGTGGGCCATGTTTGGCATCTGACGCAAAATCAGGACCTCCAAAACCTCGGCTATATGGAGCTGGAGGAGAAAACTCGATGGAGTGGTCCCCAGTTTTGAGACAAGGGGTCTCCAGAAACTCAACCGGCTCTATGCCACATGTTTTGAGCCAGTGCGCCATGCGATGCAGATCCGCCGTGAAGCTCCCGAATGTTCGCACCGGCTCCGGATCTCGCCCCGCCGGCACTGCGGCATAGTGTTCGGCGTTGCCGACATCGATCCCCGCCGC
>JBBROT010000487.1:0-2956 GCA_038229155.1 Bryobacterales bacterium
ACAACATGCTCAAGGCCGCTACACTTTGGGACGCCGCGAAAGCCGCAGGCCTCACCACCGCGGCCGTCACCTGGCCCGTCACCGTCGATGCGCCCATCACCTGGAACCTGCCGGAATATTTCTTGAAGCGGCAGGGAGGCGCGATGGATCTCGCGGCCATCGAATCGAAATCGACTCCTGGCCTGGTCCCGGCGATCGCGGCGAAGTACCCGTCCTTCCGTCAGCAGTGGATGGACGACCGCACGCGCGCTTTGGCCACCATGTACCTGCTCACCGAGAAGCATCCGGCATTCACTGCCGTGCACTTCGTCGATCTCGATGCCGAAGAGCACGACACTGAACCCTTCTCGCCGGCTTCGAACGCGATGCTCGAGTGGACGGACGAACTGATCGGCAACATCCTGCGCGTTCTGCCCGCCGATACCGCCATCGCTCTGGTCTCCGATCATGGCTTTATCCCCGTGAAGAAAACGGTAGCTCTCAAGCTGCTGCTCAAAGAGGCTGGCCCGGTGAACGTCACGCCATTTACGGTTTCCACCATGGACCCAACCGCCGCGACGAAGCTCGAAGAATTGCGCAAGGACCCGGCAAACGGCATCGGCCGGGCCATCCCCGCTGACGAATGGAAGCGATTCATGCCGGGCAACCCGCCACTCGCAATTTACGAACCGGCGGACGGCTACGTCTTCAGCACCGCTGCTTCGGGCGAACTATACGGTAAGCCGTACGAGATCGGGACGCACGGATATTGGCCGAACCGCCCGGGGCCGCGCGCCACCTTCATCCTGAAAGGGCCGGGTGTCCACGCGGAAAAGCTGGGCGAACTATCCATGCGCGAAATCGCGCCGCGATTTGCCAAAGTGATCGGCGTGCGGTTCGTCCCCGGTGCGCGCTAATTCTTCGCCAGACCAGGCGTGAGCGCCCAAAGAAGCACGCCATCCGGTTCGCCGCGAAAGTTGCCGATCTCGATCGCCACAATGGCAGCCTTTTCAAACTGGAACCGCAGCGTGGGCGTGCCCAGCAGGTGCGCCACCATCTGCTCCAGCAGCGGATTGTGCCCCACCAGCATCAGGGAATCCTGCTTGCGATGGTCGCAAATCTCCGCCCAAACAGATTGCGGCTGGCCTTCCGGCACCAGCGTCTTGGTTTCGAGCAAATCCTCATCGGTGCCAAGAATCTTCCTCGCCATGGCAGCCGTATCGCGAGCCCGTACATACGGGCTGGTCAGAATCAGCGACGGCTTCACTTTTGCGTGCGCCGCCAACTCCAGAACGCGCTTCAACTCCGCGCGGCCTTTCTCTGTCAACTCACGATCGCGGTCCCGCCCGGAGGCGTTTTTGTCCTCTGCAATACCGTGGCGTAAAAGATAAAGGCGCATAACGGAAACTGCCGCTATTATAACTTCAGCCCTCCTGAATGCCTCGTTACGCCGCAATCGATATTGGCAGCAATTCTGTCCGCCTGGAGGTTGCCGAGGTGAACGTTTCCGCCACCGGCGTGCTGTCTCCTGCGCGCATTCTGGTCTCTGAGCGGCAGGTCACGCGCCTGGGCGCAAGCGTGTTCCGCACCGGTCGCATCAGCGCCGAGGCCATGGACTTTCTGGCCGCCGCTCTCGAAGCCATGGCTCTCATTTACCGGCGCTATGAACCCTCCGCGATACGCGCCGTCGCCACTAGCGCCGTGCGCGATGCCAGTAATCAGCGGGAGTTCCTGACGCGCATCTCAGCCGCCGCCGGCACGCCTGTCGAAATCATCTCCGGCCAGGAAGAAGCGCGGCTCATCCATTTGGGCGTCCAAAGCCGCTGGCCGCATTCACGTCAGCGCGTGCTGATGATCGATATCGGCGGCGGCAGCGCGGAGATCATCCTGAGCGAACGCGGACGCATTCTGCTGGCAGCCTCCAAGCAGTTGGGTGCGCTGCGCCTGACCGAACTGTTCCTCAAGACGGACCCGCCGAAGGATACCGAACTGCACCGCATGGAAGAGTACATTGCGGAGCGCCTGGCACCCACTCTGCGCAAAGTTGGCGATACGAAAATCGATCGCGTCATCGCCACCTCCGCGACGGCCGCGGCTGTCGTGGCGGCTGTCAATCAAGTCACACGCGCCAAGCGCGACATGGCCGATAAGCTGCGCTGTTCGGCTTCACAGCTTCGCAGCCTGTATGCAGATTTGAGTGAGAAGCCCTTAGCCGAACGGCGCAAGGTCACCGGCATCGGGCCCCGCCGCGCGGAGATCATTATCGCCGGCGCGGCGGTGCTCAACCGCGTGCTGCGCGATCTGGCTCTGCCTTCGCTCTACTATTCCGCGGCGGGCGTGCGCGATGGCATCATCGCCGATCTGATTGCGCGCAACACGGGCCGCGCCGCCACGCAAATGAATCGCGATCAGCGCGAAATGGTGGAAGGCATGAGCACGCGCTACAGCGTCTCTCTGAAGCACGTTCGCAAAGTGGCCAGGCTGGCTGTCGAACTCTTCACTGCTCTTGAGCCGTTGCACAAGTTGCCGCACCAGTATTCCCGGCTGCTGGAAGCGGCGGCGCACCTTCACGATGTGGGGCACTTCGTCAGCGACACGCGCCACCATAAGCACTCTTACTATCTGGTCTCGAACTCTGACATGCCGGGGTTCACGGAGCGGGAGCGCGAGGTGATTGCGAACCTGTGCCGCTACCATCGCAAGGCGACCCCCACCGTGGAACATCCCAACTGGCAATCGCTCGATCAGGAGAGCCGCCGGGCCATTACGTTCCTCGCGCCGCTGCTTCGCATCGCCGATAACCTGGACCGCAGCCGCGGCCAGCGCATCAAATCGCTGGAGTGCGCGGTGCGTCCGTCGGAAGTGGTCTTGAAGTTGCACTCAAACGTGAATGTCGATCTCGAAGCGTGGGCGGCGGAGCGGGCCGGTGAATTCTTCCAGCAGGTCTACAACAAGTCCATTGTCCTTACCCGCGTCC
>JBBROT010000488.1:0-2935 GCA_038229155.1 Bryobacterales bacterium
ACAGCCTGGAAGCTGGTAGTAGCCGCGTTCGTGGTTGCCCTGCTTTTTAGCGCGGCGGGCGGCCATCAGGTATTTCATGACAGCGTTGTGCTGGCATCGGGGGCCCAAGTGACTCCCGCCTTCGATGTGGGAGGGCACGAATCGAATCTAGAGATTGAGGCCAGGAACCAGGGCACGGAATCGTTTTACGTTCATTATTCGCTTGTGGATCAGGCTTCGGGGCAAGCTCGTTCTTTCGCGCGGTCTGTCGGAAAGGAAGACAAAGCGGTGGTGCCTTCGGTGAAGGCAGGCCGTTATGCATTGCGCATGGAAGCCGACGCTCCCGGTGCGCAATTCGATCTGACGGTGCGCCGTGGTGCCACCTCGCTCACCTTCTTTTGGATTGCGGCCGTCCTGCTTGTGCTGCCGCCGTTGATGCAGACTTTTCGCCGCTCCAGCTTCGAACGTTCCAGAGGACAGAGCTGATGCGGAGTCCACTCTATCTGGTTTACGGAGGCGCGCTGTTGGCCGTAATGAGTTGGGCGCAGTGGCGCGGCGTCAGTTTCGGCGCTTTGAATCAGGCCCGGCAAACTCCGCGCTCCATACGCGATAATCCAGGTGCTTACCGTTCGACATACGGCGGCTATTCACGCTACACAGGAGGCAAGTAATGGAAGATTTTCATGCGGGTGCTTTGTTGAATGCGGTGTTCTATTCGGCGCTGGGCATCATTATTTTCGTGATCGCATTCGCCGTCATAGATAAGCTCACCCCGTTTCATCTTTGGACCGAAGTGGTCCGCGAAAAGAACGTCGCCGTCGCGATCCTTCTGGGTGCCATGTCCATCGGCATGTGCATCATCATTGCCGCGGCCGTGCATTAAACGCCTTTGCACCTGCTTCTGTTTCTTTCGGTCTTGCTGATCGCGGCATGCGGATTGATTTATGAGCTTGTTGCCGGAACGCTGGCCAGTTATCTGTTGGGCGACAGCGTGTTCCAATTCTCGACGGTCATCGGCACGTATCTGTTCGCCATGGGAATCGGAAGTTTTCTCTCCCGATTCCTAAACCGCAATCTGGTGGATCGTTTCATCACCATTGAATTGATGGTCGGGCTGGTGGGCGGTTTTTCGTCTTCAGTGCTATTCCTGGCCTTCGCGGAAACCACCGGCTTCCGGCTGGTGCTCTATCTGGTTGTGATCGCGGTGGGCACGCTGGTGGGCCTGGAAATTCCGCTGCTCATGCGCATTCTGCAGGACCGCGTTCGCTTCCGCGAATTGATTGCGCATGTGCTTACTTTCGATTACTTAGGCGCACTGGTCGCCTCTCTCGCCTTCCCTCTGCTGCTGGTGCCTCACTTGGGCATGGTGCGTTCCGCTCTCTTGTTCGGAGCCGTCAACGCCGGTGTGGCTCTCTGGTCCACTTGGCTGTTTCGCGTTCAGTTGGTAAGGCCCATTCTGCTTCGGCTCACATCCATTGCGGTACTTCTTGCGCTCGCTGGAGGCATGTTCGCGTCCGAGTGGATCGCCTCGGCGGCCGATACCAACCTCTACGCAGACCAGGTGATTTTCTCGAAAGATACCCGCTACCAGCGCATCGTGCTCACCCGCTGGAAAGACGACCTTCGTTTGTTTCTCAGTTCGCATCTTCAATTCAGTTCCCGCGATGAGTATCGCTATCACGAGGCGCTGGTTCACCCTGGTCTGGCATCGGTTCCAAACGCTCGCCAGGTTCTTGTGCTGGGCGGCGGCGACGGCCTGGCTCTGCGCGAAATTCTGAAATATAAGTCTGTAGAACAAATCACGCTGGTGGATCTCGATCCGGAAATGACCGGCTTGTTTGCGACGAATCCGCTTCTTACAAAACTGAACGAAGGTTCGCTTCGCAACGCCCGCGTTCGAGTGATCAATGCCGACGCGTTCGTGTGGCTCGACCAGCACCCCGGCTTCTTCGATTTCGTTGTGGTGGATTTTCCTGACCCCACAAACTTCTCGCTCGGCAAACTTTACACCACGGCCTTCTATCGTCTGCTGGAGAAGCACGTGAGCGCAAGCGGCCGGATTGTGGTGCAGAGCACGTCGCCACTCTTCGCGCGTCAAAGTTTCTGGTGCATCGATGCGACACTGCGGAAGGCCGGCCTGGTCACCGCGCCCTATCATCTTTATGTGCCAAGCTTCGGCGAATGGGGCTTCATCCTCGCGGGTGTAAATGCATGGCAGCCCCCTTCGGCTCTCCCCGGCGGCCTGCGCTTTCTCTCGCTCACCGCGATGAAAAACATGTTTGCTTTTCCTGAAGACATGCGGCCTGTCGCGGCAGAGGTGAACCGCTTGAACGATCAGGTGCTGGTGCGCTACTACGAACGGGAGTGGAGTGACATCGCGCATTGAGAGTATGAAGCGCCGCCGCTTCCTGAGCGCCGGTTTAATCGGGCTCACGCTGAAAGCCGATCGCAAGATTGAAGGCGGCTTCGTCAACGATAGTTTCACTCGCGGCCATCAACTTCGCGACCGCGTACAGTTCCCCGCCCCTCAACGGCAAGCCAGAGTTCCGTTGGTCATCGTAGGCGGCGGCATCGCTGGCCTGTGCGCGGCATGGCGTTTGCGCAAGAAAGGCTTCTCTGATTTCGTTCTGCTGGAGATGGAACCGGCCGCGGGCGGCAACTCGCGATCGGGCGCGAACGCTGTTTCCGCTTATCCGTGGGGCGCGCACTACGTTCCTGTCCCGAATGCAAAGGCCACTCTGGTGCGCGAATTATTCGAAGACCTCGGCTTGCTAAAAAACGGCCAATGGGATGAGCGGCATCTCTGCTTTGCGCCGCAAGAACGGCTCTTCATTCACGGCCGCTGGCAGGAAGAAATCGAGCCGCAATTCGACAGCGCCCAGATGAAGCGCTTCGCGGACAGGATGCGGGAATTTCGCGCCACCGGGCAATTCACCATCCCCAGCCGCGCGGGAGC
>JBBROT010000489.1:0-2919 GCA_038229155.1 Bryobacterales bacterium
CCCGCTGCTCACCAACTACGGCGTTAGCACCACGCTCGCTCAGTTTCAGGATTTGGAGCGCACCGCCTCACCCCGTGAAAAACTGAATTGGCGATGGCAACAGGCCCTCTACCGCGCCTATTACGACGCCTATGTCAGAGCCCGCCTGATTGCCGAAACAGCGGCCGAAGAACATGCCATGGTGGCGCTCCGCCAGGCTCGTTCCGCCAACGCGCTCACGCCTCAGGTCTTGCCCGCGCTCAATGCCGCCGAAGCGGAACTGGATCGCGCCTACCTCCATCGCGCCGATGCCGCGCCCGATCTGCGGGCACGTGTCTTCGAACTGGCCGAAGCCCTGTTCCAAAGCATCCACTTGCAGCTCAGCGTGGATCGATACTCCGCCATCGGTTATGATCGCGGTGCCAATTTGGACACCGTAGATCTTTCGCTCAACAACCGCGTCTGGCTGAAAAATGGCTTCTTAAAAATTCGCGCCCTCCCCACGGAGCGGGAGCGCATCGCCGCCGTCGATGAACTTTTGAATTGGACCAATCCCGGCCCCGGCGGCTTCTATGACGATCTCGGCAATCCCGCGAGCCAGCCCCACTTGCTGCGAGACCCCGGCTTTGAAAGCCAGACCGGCTTCGGCAGCCGCGCGCCGGATTCAGGTTGGCGCATGTCATGGTTCACTCACGCCGAAGCCTTGGGCGATACACCGCTTGCAATGGATTACCACGATCTCGATAGCACGGCCCGCTACAAACTGCGCGTCGTCTACGCCGGAGAAACGCCCCGCGTGCCTATACGCCTGGTCGCGAACGAACAATACGAAATCCACCCCTTCCTGCGCAAAGAGCCCGAGCCCAAGCGCCTCGAATTTCCCATTCCCCAAGCCGCCACCCGGGGCGGGGAACTGCGCCTCCGTTGGACCCGCCCCACAGGTCTCGGCGGCAATGGCCGCGGCGTTCAAGTGGCGGAAGTCTGGTTGATGCTGGACAATCCATAGCTCGGTCACCTTGCTCTATAATTGCGGGCTATGGCGTTTGCGTTCCTGCTGTTTGCCCTGGCACTTCCCGTCGATTGGAATCAGCAAAAAACTGAGATCCTCAAAATTTATCGCGACCTGATCCGCATCGATACGCGAGCGGGGAATGAGACCAAGGCCGTCGATTACATCCGGCGCGTTTTGGAAGCCGAAGGCATTCCCACCAAAACGTTCGCGCTCGATCCGGCTCGCGCCAATCTGGTGGCTCGCCTCAAAGGCAACGGAACCAAGCGCCCGCTGCTGATTCTGGCGCATACCGATGTGGTGGGCGTGCAGACCGAAAAATGGCCAGTGGACCCCTTCGGCGCGGAAATCAAAGATGGCTACGTATGGGGCCGCGGGTCCGTCGATGACAAGCCGGTGCTGGCTGCCAATCTGATGGTGATGCTGCTGCTGAAGCGCAGCGGCACGGTGCTCGATCGCGATGTAATCTTCCTGGCGGAGAGCGGCGAAGAAGCCGATACAAAAGGCGTTGGCATCAACTTCATGGTCAAAGAGCACTACGACGAAATCGACGCTGAATACTCGCTCACCGAAGGCGGCGGAGCCACGCTAGAAGAGGGCAAGGTGCTGCGTATGGATATCGGCACGGCTGAAAAAGTTCCGGCCCGCGTGCGTCTGGTGGCGAACGGAACTTCGGGGCACGGCAGCGTTCCCCGGCTCGATAACGCGCTGATCCATCTCGGTAGCGCCGTGCAAAAAGTTGGCCAGTGGCAAACGCCCATGCGGCTGAACGATACCACTCGCGCGTACTTTGAAAAGCTCGCCACTATGAGTTCGAAGGAAAAGGCTGCGCGATACAACGGGCTGCTGAACGCCGGCACCGCGCAGGCTTCGCAGGATTATCTCCGCAAGAATGAACCGCAGTCCTACAGCATGTTGCGCACCTCCGTAGTTCCCACCCGGCTCCAGGCAGGCGTGGGCGATAATGTGATCCCTTCTGAAGCCGAAGCGACGCTTGACATCCGCGCTCTCCCCGACGAGGACATCAAGAAGTTCTATGCGGAGATGGAAAAAGTAATCGACGATCCGGCCGTGAAGATTGTGCCGCTTCCCGCCACGCGCCCCGGCTCGCCCGCAACCAGGCTCGATACCGAAATGTACCGGGTGATGGAGCGCGTCAGCAAGCAGATGTATCCCGGCGTGACCGTGGTTCCCAGCATGTCCACCGGCGCGAGCGATAAGGCGCAGCTTCGCGCAAAGGGTCAGCAGTCTTACGGCATCGGGCCCGCGGGCAAAGTGGAAGACCGGCTGAACTATGGCGCGCACAGCGATGTGGAGCGTCTGGCCGAATCCTCCATCTATCCATTTGTCGAATTTGTCTGGAAGGTGGTCACCGGCGTGGCGGCGAAGTAGCTTGCTCACTCTGCCCGGCAGCCCTTTAGAGTTCGACCAGGAACTACGCGAGTTTCAACAGCGAATTCTGCAATGTAAGCGCGAAGGCCAGCCACCCATGCCGGGCTGGTATCCATTCGATTCGTTCACCGGCTTGCATGTTGGGCTCGAACTCATCCGCCCCATCTATGCTGAATTCGCCGCCGGAGTTTCAGGCAAAGCCGTCGCGGATATCGGTTGCGGCGATGGCGATCTGGCGATGCTCTTCGCCTCGTGGGGAGCGGACGTGAATGCCATCGATTACCCGCCCACGAATTACAACACCATGCAGGGTGTGGCGCGCCTTGCGAAACTGACAGGGCTTTCCGTTTCCCAACACCCGCTGAATCTGGATGGCCGCTTCGAGTTCCCCGCGCGCTACGGCTTCACCTTGCTGCTCGGCTTGCTCTACCATCTGCAGAACCCGTATTACCTGCTGGAAAAACTTGCCTTCCACACCGATTGGTGCCTGCTCAGCACCCGCGTGGCGCAGATCACCACGCCGGCCGGCGTGCGCATCG
>JBBROT010000490.1:0-2919 GCA_038229155.1 Bryobacterales bacterium
CCGTATGTGTCGATCCATGCACCCGGAAATCCGGCACAATCGCATCTCCTTGCGTTTCTTCGCGGTCCAGCGTCCCCCAGAATTCGCCCTTCGCCTGAAGCGTCCCCGATATCCCCGGTATGTCGCTCAAGCGCGCATTTTGAAAAGTGAAATCACCTCGAACCGGCGTCCGCGCGGGCTCACTGGAGTTCCACGGCCCGAACCGGCCCTTGGCATGAATCTCGCCTTTCGGCATCGAGTTCTCAATCACCGCCTCGAATCCCAATTCCCGATTCGCCTCCAAATCCGTCAACACCATATTGGTAATAAACAGCCGGTATGGCTCCGTCTCGCCCCTCTTCACCGCCGCTGGCGAACGCGCAAAATCCAGCGCCACCTCATGCAGCGAAACAGCCGTGATCGCCGTCGATACCCCGCTTGCTTTCTTCGGCGAAATCAGATCGTGCTCTCCATCGCCCGCATCCGGCCCACGCGGCGGAATCACCAGGTGCAGCTTGTAAATGTCCAACTGCGGAATCACGCGCGTAAATGTCCCGAGCCTCCCCCAGCTTCCCTTCACCACCACCTTGCCCACTTCAATCGGCGCTTCCCGCTCAGCGTGTTCATGCCGCAAAAACCGTATGTCTTGCGCAATAAATCCGGGCGGCCAGTAAGTCTTCTTGTAACTCCCGATCCTCACTTCCCGCCCCGTACGGTTCTCCAGCATCCGCTGTATCCGCGCCTCTGAAAAAGGCCACTTCACCACTACCACCCCTGCGGCCACCGCGATCCCCACGCCTACCACAGCCGTCATCGCCAACCAGTAGGCCTTCTTCACGCGGGGCGAAGGTGCACGTTGGTTGCCGTATGTGCTTTCTCGCGGCGAGGCAGGGCGGTATCATCGAAATATCTAAAAAAACGCTAATCATTACCCGGTATTCTCGAACTTAAAACCGTGCTCGACAGCCAATTCCACACCCTCGCTGACGCTATCCCGCACCTGTGTTGGATCGCCAGCGCCGATGGCTGGATCTATTGGTACAACCAGCGCTGGTATGCCTATACCGGTACCACCGCCCAACAGATGGAAGGCTGGGGCTGGCAATCCGTTCATGACCCCGCAACCCTGCCCGCCGTCATGGAACGCTGGCAAACCTCCATCGCCTCCGGCACTCCCTTTGAAATGGTCTTCCCCCTGCGCGGGGCCGACGGCGTCTTCCGGCCATTCCTCACCCGCGTCGTGCCCGTGCACGATGAGGAAGGCAAGCTCGATCGCTGGTTCGGCACCAATACCGAAATCGGTGAACAGCGCCGCGCCGAACAGGCCCTCCGCGAAAGTGAGGAACGCTTAAGCCTCGCCCAGCAGGTCGCGCGCGTCGGCACCTTCGATTGGGACATCCCCACAGGCGTCAACCGCTGGACGCGCGAACTCGAAGCCATGTACGGTCTCGAACCCGGTGGCTTTGCCTCCACCACGTCCGCCTGGCACCAACTCGTCCATCCCGATGACCGCGCGTCCCTTATCGAAAAATCCCGCGTCGCCATGGAAGACGGCAGCTTCGAAAGCGAATGGCGCGTCATCTGGCCCGATGGAAGCATCCATTGGCTCCAGGGCCGCGGCCGCGTATTCAAAGATGAACACGGCACGCCCATCCGCATGATCGGCGTCAATATCGATATCACCGATCGCAAAAACGCCGAACAAGCCCTTCGCGAAAGCGAAATGCGTTATAAGACGCTCACCGAAGCCCTGCCCGCCATCGTCTTCACCACCTCCGCCGAAGGCACCACCGATTACATCAACTGCCGCTGGGAAGAATATACCGGCCTGGACTTTGAAAAAAGTGCCGCCCAAGGTTTTGACCAGCCCATCCATCCCGATGACCGGCAGCAGGTTGAAGACCGCCGCGCCTCCGCCCGCGCTGACGGCCTCGCTTACGAAATCGAATACCGCCTCAAGCGCGCCGATGGTATCTACCGCTGGTTCCACCTGAAGGCCGTCCCCCTCCATGACAATCACGGAGCCGTCGTCAAGTGGCTCGGCATCTCCTCCGATATCGATGACGAAAAAACTGCCGCCGATCGCCTCCGCCAATCGCAAAAAATGGAAGCCATCGGGCGCTTGGCCGGCGGCGTCGCCCACGATTTCAACAATCTCCTCACCGCCATCGTCGGCTTCAACGGCATGCTAGTCGATGCGCTCGCTGCGCAGCCCGAGCTCCTGACCTTCGCGCGCGAAGTGGAAGGCGCCGCCGCCCGGGCCACTTCCCTCACGCACCAACTCCTCACCTTCAGCCGCCGCGATATCCTCAAACCGAAAGTTCTCAGTCTTAACGATGTCGTGCTCGGCATGCGCACCCTGCTCGCTCGCGTCATCGGCGAAGATATCGAAATCGTCACTCTGCTCCCGCCCAAAATCGCTCAGGTCCGCATCGATCCCGTCCAACTCGATCAGGTGATCATGAACCTCGCCGTCAACGCCCGCGACGCCATGCCCGAAGGCGGCCGCCTCACTTTCAAAACCGCCAACGTGATGGTCTCTCCCGAAGTCGCGCAACGCAACTCCACCTCGCCCGGCCCGTACGTCATGCTCCAGGTCACCGACAACGGCTGCGGCATGAGTGCCGATACCAAGAGCCGTCTCTTCGAGCCTTTCTTCACCACCAAGGCCGAAGGCAAGGGCACCGGCCTCGGCCTCGCCACCGTCTATGGTGCGGTCCAGGGCAACCACGGTTTCCTCGCCGTAGAAAGCGAACCGGGCGCGGGCGCCACCTCCAAAATCTATCTCCCCGTCAGCACTCAGCCGGCCTCAAGCGACATCTCTCCCCAGCAGCCCGCGCCCGTCCCCCAAGCCGCCGCGGACCACGCCGTCCTCCTGGTCGAAGACGATCCTACGGTCCGCAAACTCGCCGCCGTTCTCCTCGCCAAGCAAGGCTACCG
>JBBROT010000491.1:0-2876 GCA_038229155.1 Bryobacterales bacterium
CGCCAATCCGCATCGACTGGCTCGTATCCTATTGAAGTAACTCCCACACGTTCCGCGGCTTGGCGGGCGGCGTTGAAAGATCCGAATCCTCCCGGCCGTATTAAAAATCCGACATGTTTGTTTTTCACGGCCTGGCCGAACCGGTCCGGATTGGCCATCAGATCCCGGACTGCAATGGTTTCCCTGCCGGGCAATAGAATGACCGCCCCCTTGAGGCATTCCACCCATGCCGCATCCTTCCCCGGCGCCATTCGAACCGCGGTGGTCGGATCATAGGTGTTTCCTTTCTCGGCAATCGATGCCCGCAACTCCTGAATTCGGCGGCCGGCCTGCTCTGTCTCTTGCTTTAAAGCCGACAGTTGGCGTTCAAGTTGAGATTGCATCTCCAATTCGCGCCGGACTTCGGCGGAGCTATTGGCCAGCTTGGCTCTCACGTCATTGATATCCGCCGAAATCTTGCTGCTTTGCGTCCGCAGATCGGCCAGCATTTGCGTGCGAACTGGGAGAGCTGCCAGGCCGGCCGAAAGTTCGCCAGTTTTCTGATTCAGTTCCGCCGAAAGCTGGCTCTCTTTGCTCTCGAGGATGGCCGCCTCGCCCACAAGGCGGTCAAGCTCTAACTCCAGTTTCTTGTCGGGTTCCGGTTTTGGCGCCGCGACCGGAGTCATTGCCTTTGGCGCCGGAGATTCTTTCAGCACTTTCTTAACGCCGGCGCTTCCGGTCGCAATATTGATGAGCCCCATGCCGAAGGTGGTAAAGCACATCGCCACGGCAAGGCAGCTCATCAGGACCACCATCGCCGGTCCCTGATCGAACTGGGCGTCGGTAGAACGGCCTGCCGTGATCGTGGTCTGGATTCGCTGGTCAGCGGCCATTTCCTCCAGCCTCCACCATTCCGTCCTGCGCGATCCGGATTTGCAAACCCCGAGGAGCCGCAATGGCGTGTTCAAGAGCCGCAACGCTGCCGGACATCTGGTTTACGCTGCTCTGGAAGCTCTGTTGCAGGATCGCCGCAGTCCGTTGATTGCTACGTTCAATACCATCGAAAACCCGCTCCGTGGCTCGATTCAGTTCCTCTCGCCAAGCCAGCGTCCAGTTCTGCATTGCGGTCCCCATCCCGGTTTGCAATTGCTTTTCGAAAGCTTCCACCATCGGCGCTGCCGCCCCGGACATCAAGGCGTGTAATTCAGTACTCAGTTGCCGGATCATGCCGTTCACTGCCTGGCCGAGGGCCGACTCAACGTCGGAGGAGTGGTGGAAACGCCGGACCAAATCGTCGGCAACCTCGTCCACGCGGGCGAGACAGTCATCCTCGGATCTGCGAACCAGGAAGACCAACGCCGAAAGAATCGCGGCCGCGCTGATCCCGAGCAGAGTGGTATCGAAAGCCGTGCTGGCGTGCTGCGCGAACAACTGAAGCCGCCCACGAAGCGCGTCTAAGTCATTCGCGTTATTGATTTGGGAAATTTCCGCGATGCCTCCCCGCAAACCGTCCAGCGTACCCAACAGCCCGATGAGCGGCGGCAAACTGCGTACCCAGCCGATAAGCGAGACGCTCTGATCCAATTCCGCCCTATCCTTGGCCTTCAGCCTCTCTTCGAGCGCACTGAGTTCTTCCCCCCGGGCATGCCCGAAAAGCAGGTTGGAAACGCGCGTCGCCAAGAGATCGAAAGCGTGAGCCTCCTGGATACCCGATGCCAGCCTGCGGGCATCCTCGCGCGAAATCACGCCCTGCGGCACAGCCACGCCCGATGTTGCGGTCTCGCTGCGGAACGACCGCCACCGTGCTGCCACTAAAAAGATGCCGAAAAGGAAGAAGGTCAAACTCAGCGGTTGATAAGCTCCCCGGCTGTAGAAAAACTCATAAATTCCGGTAGACTTGAAGCTCGCGGCGACCACTGCGTAAAACAGACCGCAGAGTAAGATAGCTGCCAAAAACGAAAGCAGATTGATGTTGGTTTTCTTCATTCCATTGCGCTCCAGCTTTTTTGATTGACATTAGTATGCCAGAATTTCACTCCACATAGTACGGCACCTACCTCTATTGGGGATAATCGGGAAGTAGTGTGGGCTGCCCGACAGCAAATGCCACCGGCGCGGGTGATGCTCAACCTTTATTGTGGAGATTCATCATGAGAGTTCTCGAAATTCCGCTTTCGGCTCTGTTATTTATATGTGGCGCTGAAGCAAGTCCTCCGGATCTAAGCCACCAGCATCCCGCGCCGGGCACGTCGATTGTCCGCTTCGCCGAAGTGGATCAGGGAGTCTATCGAGGATCGACACCGAGGACCGATGCCGATTTCAGGTTTTTGAAATCAAAACACATCCGGTATGTTCTGAGTCTTGAGTTTATTCCCTTTCTGTCGAAGTTCGAGGAGAGAAAGGCCCGCAAGTATGGTATCTCCGTAATCCACGCGGTGATGAATGGCTCGCCTGTGCCGCCGTCGGAAGAGCATGTGAACCACATCCTGTGGATTCTTAGAGACAAACGCTATCACCCTATTTACTTCCATTGCGCTCTTGGGCGTGATAGAACCGGCCTGATCGCCGCGCTGTACAAGATGTATTTTCGAGGCATGCCACCGAATGAGGCGTGGCGGGAGATGATGCGTTTTGGGTTCAAAGATTCATGGACTTTACGGGGGCTGAAGACGTATTTCCAGAAGCACTGGAAACGGCCAGATTCTTTGAGAATATCGAGGGGAGTGAATCGCGGCGGTGTGGACCGCCGCGCGTGAAGCAGTTACTTGTGCATCTCTTCAGAAGCCTTGTGGGCCTCCGTGGACTTTCCATGAGCAGCGGTCGACTGCTCATGGGCCTTTTTCGAATGCTGTTTGGCCATCATGTGATCGCCCTTCTCGTGATGCTCGGCGGCCGCA
>JBBROT010000492.1:0-2872 GCA_038229155.1 Bryobacterales bacterium
CTCACCACCAGATCGCTTGCGTCCGGAACACTCCCCGCCATGTTCAAGCTGATTACCAGTAGCCCCCGCTGTCGAACTTCCCTCACCGCCGTCTCAATATCTCCCCCCATCAAGGCCCCGGCCAGTACCAGCGCCTTCGCCCGGGGCAATCGCGCAATCGCTCTCACCGCGTCCGCCAGTGTTTGCTCTCCCACCAGCGGAATCGTATCCACGGAAATGTGCTCGCCCCGGATGTTGTGGCGGTCCGCTTCGGAAATCGCACCGATCGCCACCTGCCCCACCTGCGCGCCACCACCCATAATGATGATCCGCTTGCCGTAAATCCGGTCCAGGCTCTTCACCACCTCCACGTTCTTCACAATGGGAAGCCGCGCCAGTTCCGCCAACATCGCATCCAGCGCCGGGGACACAATCTCGAAATAGACGCGCGCATCCGCATCCCCCTGCTCCAGAATCGCAATCGAAAGAATGTCGCCCAGGTGAGTGGCAATTACGCCCGTCAGTTGATGCAGAATGCCCGGCCCCGAACTCGCGTGAATCAATAGTCCGGTCTTCGCGGCGGTCATGGGCGGCTTCTCACAAGACCTATTCTAAGCAAGATATATTCTAAGTGTGACCCGCCGGGATTTGCTCCAAAGTGCCGCTTTCGCCTCAGCTTGGGGCTCGCTCCCGCTCCTTGCGAAAGGACGCATCGATAAATCGCGCATCAGCGCCATCACCGATGAGATCGGCCTCACCCCCGAAGATTCGCTCGCCTTCGCCAAACAGTACGGGCTCAAATGGATTGAGTTGCGCAACATACCCGGCTCCAAACCGGGCCGGGAATACGCGTTCTGCCCGGAAGCGGAGTTGAAAGCGGCGGCCGCCTCATTCGCTCAGGCCGGCGTTCAAGTTTCATTCATCAACACGCCGCTGCTCAAGTTCGCCTGGCCCGGAACCGAACCCGTCCACGCCCGCCCCGAAACCGATAGCAAGCGCTGGGATCGCCGCCGCGAAGATTTCACCAAAGCCGTCAATGCCGCCAAAATCCTGGGCTGCGACAAAATCCGCGTTTTCACCGGATCGCGTGTGGCAGAGCCAAAACTCATGCTCCCGCGCATCGCCGAAGAGCTGAACGCCCTCCTGCCCATCGCCGAAAAAGAGAAGGTTTATCTCCTGGTGGAAAACGAAAATTCGCAGAACGTGGGCACCTCCGCCGAAATGGCGGCCCTCATGGAACTGATGCCCTCCAAGTGGGTCGGCCTGAACTGGGACCCGCAAAATGAGCTGCACCTTCGTGAGCCGCCATTCCCCGAAGGCTACGCGCTGCTTCCCAAAAAGCGCATCCTCAACATCCAGTTCAAAGGCAAAGGCATCATGCCCGATTCGCCGGAGAAGCTCGATTGGGCCGCCATCATCGCCCAACTTAACAAGGACGGCTACTCCCACCGCATCGGCCTCGAAACGCATCTCTTCGATGGCACCCTGATCCAAGCGGCGCACATCTCCATGGAAACCATGCTTCGCATCGTCGGCTAATTTCGCATGAACCAGCGGTTCGTCATCTCGCTCATCGGTGGCCTGGCCCTGGCCGCCGCGCTCATCGCCGGCGTTCTCGCCTGGCGCGGTGGAGACAGGCTTCAGCCAACCGGGCAGATCCTGAAACTCAGGTCCACGCCCATCGACGGCCAACACTGCCTCGTCGTTCTCGACCTGCGCCTCACCAACAGTTCCAACATCGCTTTGGAAATTCAGCAGGTGAGTCTTTCTATCGAACCGAAAGAGGGCGGCGTCTCCCAGGGCTCCATCGTTTCAGGCGTCGATACCAAATCGCTCTTCACTTACTACCCTGTTTTGGGCGAGGCGTACAACGATCCGCTCATCGCCAACACCCGCATCGGCCCGAAGCAAACTTTAGATTTTATGCTCGCCGCTCGTCTCGACTTGCCCGAATCCGGCCTCGCCGGCCGCCGCCATCTCTCCGTGATCGCGCGTGATCGCAGCGGCATTTCAGTCGAGCTGTTGGAGAAGTCGAAATGAGGCTTTTCGCCCTCCTCATCGCGTCCTCTTGCCTGAGCGGCGCCGTCGAAATCCCCGCTGGCACGCTGCTTGAGATTCGCCTTTCGACGCCCATTTCCACCATTGCTTCCCGCGTGGGCGATAAGGCGGCAGCCCTCCTAATCGCACCGGTCGCATCAAGTGACCGCACAATCATTCCCGCGGGTGCCGTACTTACCGGAACCGTAGCCGCCGTCACGCCGCCTACAGAAACCACCGGCGCTTCCCTCAAGCTGGAGTTCACGCAGCTCGGCGCGCTCCGCATCTCATCCCGCGTTTTCGATATCGACAACTCGCGCGAAACCGTCGATGAGAACGGTGTCATCCAAGGCATCAGCCCCAAGAACACCATTACCGGGCGCATGGATCAGGGCCTGGGCAAACTAAACAACAGCCGTCTCGCGGGCTTGGCGCAGATCCTTGAAACCGCCAAGAGCCTGCTGCTCAAGAATGCCGACCCGAACATCGAATACCAGGCCGGCACCGAAATGGCCCTCCGGCTCCTCAAGCCCGTCACAGTCAAACAGCCTGCGCCGTCCACGCAGCCGCCCGTTCCCGATGACGGTAATCTCACCGAGATGGTGTTGCATCAGGCCTTCCAGACCTATGCCGCCCGCCCCCCGCGGCCTTCCGATGTCACGAATCTAATGTTCATCGGCGACCTGGACCAGATCCGCGAAGCCTTTCAGGAAGCGGGTTGGGTCGGCGCGGAATCGCTCTCCGGGCTATCGAAGTGGGAAACCGCGCGCGCCGTTCTGGAACAACGCGGCTATAAAGAGGCTCCCGTCTCCATCATCCTGCTCGATGAGCGGCCCCCCGATCTTGTCCTGCAGAA
>JBBROT010000493.1:0-2857 GCA_038229155.1 Bryobacterales bacterium
CTAGCGTGCGGGTGAACTCACTGTTGGTTACCGGCTTCGGCGCGACCGCATTCACCGGTCCTGCCACGTCGGCTTTCAGCGCCCAAGCCACCATCTGCGCCAGATCGTTAACATGGATCCAACTGGTCCATTGCTTGCCATTGCCCATCCGTCCGCCAAGGTATGCGCGAAACGGAGGCAGCATCGCCGCCAGCGCGCCGCCATCCGGCCCCAGCACCACACCGATTCGCAGCTTCACCACGCGCAGGCCCAGGTCCAGCGCCCGGTCCGCTTCCGCTTCCCAATCGCGGCACACCTCAGCCAGGAATCCAGTTCCGCCCGCTGAGTTCTCATCCAGTTCCTCGTCCCCTCGCGATCCGTAATAGCCCACCGCGCTCGCGCACACCAGCACCGAAGGCTTGTGCTCCACTTTGGCGATCGCGTCCACCAAGCGCTTGGTGCCCAGCACACGACTATCGCGAATCTTCTGCTTCGCTTCCGCGGTCCAGCGCTGCGCCACCGGTTCGCCCGCCAGATGGATCACGGCATCGTAATCGGTCAGGCTCTCTTCCGCCGGTTCCGCGCCCAGCGGATCCCAAAAGAACGCGCCTACAGCGTCACGCGTTTCGCGGCCAGGCTCACGGCTCCACACCGCCACGTAGTTGCCATCGCGCAGCAGCGCATCCACCACCCTCCTGCCCACAAAACCGCGACCGCCCGAAACTATGCACTTCATATTCGCGTCTGATCCTTTCCCGTCCGCTCCATTTCGGCCACTTCGTCAATATAGGCCGCAATGTTGGTCTTGCGCTTCATCCCGTCATAACTCATGTAACGTAGCTGGCCAAAGATGGGCCGCTCGCCCCACGGTCGATCATGTAACCCGAAACACCAGAGAATGTTCGTGTAAGTATTCGGGTCGCGGCCGTCCAAGCAGTACTTATCATGCAAGTAGATCATTAATCGCATGGCCTCCGCGTAAGTGGCGCTCCATTCGATAATTTTCTTGCCCCAATACATCCGGTAATAGCCATGCACCTTGCCGCGCAACAGCATCTCTTTCTGCGTGGCATTCCAAAGCGCATCATGGGTCTCGGCGTGCTCGATCTGTTCTGCCGAATACTGCGGATCGCGCTTATCGCCGGCGTGCTTCGCCATCGTCTTCTTGCACCAATCCGGCAGCGCGTCCAGCGTCTGCATGTCCGGCGTGAAGCGCGCGAAGTTGAAGGCCAGTTCCCGGCGGACAATCAGCTCTTCCAGATACTCACTTGCCATCAGCCCATGGTCCGCGGCATAGTCTTTGACGCGTAGGGCAATGTGCAGGCTTGAGATCATGCCGAAGTGAAGATACGGGCTCATGTGAGACGTCGCATGCCGCGAAGGCTCGTTGCGATCCTTGGCGTAAGTGCGCAGATGAGTAGTCAGAAAGTGCTCCAGCAACCGCTCAGCCTCCCTCTGCCCGCCGCGAAAGCTCAACGAAGGCACCACCGAGTGGTCTATCTCGCAAGCCGCCACCAACTCCCGCGCATTCTTCGCTGTCACGTGAACGTGCCATTCCGGGTGGCCGCCTTTCCAGGCATGGTTCAGCTTCACTTCTGGAACCGGATGGAGATAATCCGGCAGCATCTTGTTAATGCGCGGCCGGATTGTATACGCGCCATAGTTCCGTTTCTCATGACGGCTCATGGGCACGATGCAACTCGCATCCACCGCATGAAAGGCCACGTCGATCTTTCCGGGCACCCTCGCATTGTGCACAGGCGCGATGAATACCGGATAGTCATCGGTCACCACCAGCGCGGCTCTTTCAGCGAGCTTGTACAGCACATCGTTGGCATCGCTCTTGCGCTTCCGCGGATAGAAGCAGTAGCCAATCCCGCGCGCCGCCAGCCGCTTCTCCATGTCGGGCACGCCTTCCACCATGAACGTGTGAATGCGATCGTTCGCGTACTGGTATCTGCAGCCCAGGCTTTCATAAACCAGCAGCGGCACTCCGAGCGCATTGGCGTGTTGGGCTGCGTACTCCAGCGCCTGGTTCGCCACCGCGCGCCGGTTCATCTGGCACCAGTAGAGAACGTAGTCCGCACGGGCCCGCACTGGCGCGTTGTTCAGAATCTGGACGCGCTCATTCACGTCACCTACAATACCGTTCGCCATTCCTGAATCGATGAAAACCCGCCCGCAGGGACAGATTCTTTTCGTCTTGTGGCAACCGGTAGTACCATTTCCGCTCCTCCGTTCGTCCAATCACATGAGAAACTGCTTGTTCATGCCAAAAGCTATCTTTGCTCCGCTAGCATGTTCGGCGCTGTTGGCCGTTATGCTGCCGGCGCAGACTCCGCAGAAGGAAACGCTGGAATATGCGGTGGAATGGCGTCTGGTGCCGGCCGGCCGCGCGCGCCTCTCTTCCGGCCCGCCCCCGCCTTCTGAAAAAGGCGCGCAGATGGAAACGAAACTGCACCTGGAATCGACAGGTCTGGTCTCGCGCCTCTTCCGCGTGAATGACGATTACACAGCGGAGTTGAAAAGCAATCTGTGCGCGGAACAATCCTTCATGACGGCACACGAAGCCGGCCGCAACCGCGAAACCAAGGTGGTGTACGATTCCGCCACGCGGCGTGCTTCGTACCGTGAGCGCGACCTCACCACCAACAAGACCACCGCGCACGATACGGAAATTCCCTCCTGCGTGCACGATATTATCGGCGGCCTATTCCAGTTGCGCACTCTCTCGCTTGAGCCTGGCAAATCCGCCGTCATCCCCGTCAGCGATGGCAAGAAAAGCGTGATGCTGAAAGTGGAGGCGCAGCGGCGCGAAGAGATCAAGACGCCGCTTGGCCCGCGCAAATGCATCGCCTATGAAGTGTTCGCGTTCAAC
>JBBROT010000494.1:0-2854 GCA_038229155.1 Bryobacterales bacterium
ATCGCACCTTTGCCAGCCTTTCGACTGCCTGGGAAGGCGGTCCCGCCCGCTTCTGAACCAAAAAAACCTACCGGCGCAACAACAAAATTACAAAGAGCTGATCTTCAGCAGCCTGCTAGCAGCAGAAGACCGTCAGTGCGAAGTGTCTGGCGAATGTCGGCCAGTATCTTCCTCTTGGTTGCAATGTCAAAGTAAATTAGTACATTGCGGCACAAAACAAGATCGAAAGGCCATTTTTCCACACGGCGAAAAAGGCGCTGGTTACCGGCTCGACATCCTTCAGTGCGCTTGACACGCGAAATCTCAGCGACCAGGATGAGTTCACGCACCGCTACGACGCCCTGCTAAATCTCGCCACGCAACGCGCAAGTGTGCCCCGCGACATGCTTTTAATTTTATAGTTGCAGCGACCGCCTTCGCGTGCTATTAATTCGTTAGAACTTCATGGCGCGAAAAAAATCCACCACCCTCACCGAAGCCGAAGTGCGCCTGATGGATGTGTTGTGGGCGCGCGGGGCCAGCACCGTGAACGATGTACTTGAGGCTCTGCCGGGACAGCCGCGGTTGGCTTACAGTACCGTGCTCACCACGCTTAGGATTCTGGAAGAGAAGGGCTACCTGAATCACAAGAAAGAAGGCCGCGCGTTCCTCTACTGCCCCCAAGTGAAACGTGAGCAGGTGCAGAAGAGCGTCCTGCGGCTTTTACTGAGCCGCTTCTTTGAAAACTCGGCTGAGCAATTGGTTTTGAATGTTCTGAAGCACGAAAAGCTGGACGCGTTAGAGTTGCGGCGGCTGCGGCGAATGATACAGGAGGCTGAAAAGTGAACACCTTAATAGAAGCCGTGCTCAACGGCTGGTGGCAGGGTTTGGCGTTGACGCTGATGGAGTGGCTGGTGTTGCGGGAAATGACCCGCGTGAATGCCGCCACCAAGGTGGCGATTTGGCAGATCACGCTCGCGGTGGTGATTCTACTGCCGGCCGCACTGTGGACGGCGGGGCATTGGCGGCAAGCGTATCAAGAGCCAGCGCAGACTCAAACGGGGCGCATGGCGAGACGGACGGCCACCGTTCGCTCACCCGCGCCAACCGGGGCCGCGACGAAATCGCTGCAAGTCCAACCACCGCTGGTGGAGGTCTCCGACAGGCACCCGCTCGAAATGTTTGTCGCGATCTCTCTCTGCGTGGCTTTATTTCAGTGGGCTCGTTTACTAATCGGTTATCTTTGGATGGTACGGGTGAAGCGAACCGCAAAGCCGTCGTTCATCGAGACCCCAAATGTAGTCCCCCGCAACGTCCGTGTGCTGCTCTCGGATGAGGTTGGCATGCCCATGGCTGTGGGATATCTGCGGCCCGCGATTCTATTGCCGAGCGCTCTGCCGGCAAAGCTCACTGCCGAGCAACTGAACTTTGTCCTGCTGCACGAAGCCGCGCATCTGCGCCGGGGAGACGATTGGACAACGTTAGCGGAGGGGATTATCCGCGCGCTCTTCTCTTATCAGCCGGCGGTGTATTGGATACTCACGCAAGTGCGCCGGGAACGAGAGATTGCCTGCGACGACAGTGTATTGGCGCAAGCCGATTCAGCGAGGCCCTATGCCAGCGCTTTGGCCCGTCTTGCGGAAATCGGGTCGCGAGGAAGAGTGCCCATTTTGGCGACGGGTGCCGGACGCACGAAGCAAATCTTTGATCGGCTGGAAATACTGCTCGATAGCGGACGCAACCGCCTGCCCACCATCTCCGGCACTGGACTCCTGGTGGCGGTTGTGCTTCTGATGGGAGCCATGTTCCAGGGAGCGCAACTGAACAGGCTGGTCGGTCTTTCCGACTTCTCCAGCCGCTCAGTCACAAGCGATGGAGTGAATCGAAGAGAAGTTAAGATGCGGGGAGAATTCGAGTTCTCATCTGACGACAAAGACGTGGCGGAGATGTCGCCCGGCGCAATGCTGGTTGTCGAAAAATCGGACGCGTGGAACACGCGGCGCATCGAGTTCGAACCGGGCGAAGCGGGAGGCGTGCAGCGGCGGTATTTCTCTCATGGTTCCCTGCGGCAATTCGACGCCGAAGCGCGCCAGTTTACGGCGGCAATGCTGCCGGAGGTTGCGCGGGACCAAGGGCGCGACATTCCGTTACGGGTCTCCCGGCTTATGCGTGAGCACGGCGCGGATGGTGCCCTGAATGAGATTCGCTCCATCGGTAGCGCCGGTGTGAAGCGTTTGTATCTGGAGGAATTATTCCGGCAAGCGGAATTAAAGCCGGAGCAGTTGCGTCACGCGCTCAAAATCGCGGGCCAGTTCGGCTCCGATGACGATCAGCGCCAGTTCTTCGAAACGGTTCAGGCGAAATATCCGGCGGCGGGCCTGGAGGCCGAAGCGTTCGAATTCATCGACCACGTTCATTCGGATGAAGCGCGGCGTGAGATGCTGACGCGGGTGCTGGAAAGCGGTAATGCCAGTGAAGCCTCGCTGGCTCGCATGTCGCGGTCAGTGGCGCGGATGAATGCCGATGACATGAAGGCCGATGTGCTGGCGAGAGCGGCACAGGCTTTCCCTCATTCCTTATTCCAGGGCTTTTTTGAAGCAGCCGCGACCATCCATTCGGACGGGGAGCGCGAACGTCTTCTTCTGACCGTGCTGAAGGAGCGCGGCCAGGAACCCAACACCGTTGCCCAGGTGTTGCAAAACGCCAAAGACATGTCTTCCGATCAAGCGAAAGCGAACATTCTGGTCGCTAGCGCCACGTACTTTCACGGCGATGCAGAGACGTTGCGGTCAGCGGAAGCGGTGCTCTCGTCCATTCACTCGGATTCGGATCGCCGACGCGCCATGGAACGATTGATCCAGGCGGATGAATCCAA
>JBBROT010000495.1:0-2837 GCA_038229155.1 Bryobacterales bacterium
CCGGGAGGAACGATCAACCGCGTAGGACCGCCCTTATAGAAAATCTTCGAAGCGAACTCCCCCGGGCTCTTGAAGGGCATGGCGTAGCTGAGGTCAATGCGGGATTCGCCTGGCTTGATGGGAAAATCTACCTTGAAAACATTCGGTGTGCCTGTTTTTTCAGGAGCGCGGCGAATGGGCATTCCTTGCGGAGCCAGGACATTCACCGTCACCTGGCCTTGTGCGGCGGGCGGCAGGTAGAAGTTCAGCGTTCCGTTTGCGGGGTCATTGAAGGTGGTCTTGCCGTCGTTGGACCAGACATAACTTTCACTCACCGCCATGCGGCCATCCGGCTGCGGCTCGATCAGCATCATGTGCTGATCCACGCGTGCTGAGCCGGGCTTGGCTACGGACCGGTACACGTTCAGGGCGATGCCGGAGGAAGGGGTCCCCGGCGGCACCATGCGGTTGTACGTGACGCCATCGAATGCGGCCTGCAGAAGGCGGGGGCCGGGAACTTCCTTGGCAAAGGTGAACCGTCCGGCAGCGTCGGTTTTGACGGATTCGAGCGATTCCGGCCCGTTGCCGCCCACCTGAAACATGGTGACCGTCGCACCGGCTTGCGGCTTGCCCGTGGTTCCGTTTGTGACCACACCATCAATCGGGGCGGCGCACAAGGAAATTGCGAATAGGGCAAAGCTGATGCCGCAGAGTTGCTTGATCATGCTTTCATGGGCTTGCCGCATTCACCGCAGAATTTCAACGCCTGTGTGAACCCTGCACTGCAGTGGGGACACACAAAAGGTTTGGCAGGGCTCTTTACCGTTTGCGGCACGCTCTTCACTTTTACTGGCTGCGCCTGCGCTTGTGCTACTTTTTCCACTTCGGCCAGCACACGCGCCAGTTCCCTCTGCAAATCCGTTTTTGACCGCTGGTAGTCATCATCGGACATTTTATCCAGGCGGTATTCAAATTGAAGATCACGCAGGTTTTCGTATATGGATGCTTTCCGCTCGTCCAGATGGGCAAATGGAGAGACAGCAGGCGTGACCGGTAGATCCTGAGGCCTGATGAAGAGCAAAAACCCCATGACAACGGCGGACAACGCCACCGCCATTGCAATCACCATTTGTTCATCTCGCGATCGATCTCATCACGATACTTATCGAGCGCCGAATCATGCGTTGTAAAGACAGCCGGCACAAGCTTGGGGCGTTGATTGCGGCGCACGAAATAGAAAATTCCCATCACCCCGAGCACAATGACCAGAGTTGGAGTGATCCAGAAAAATGAGCTGGGGTCGGCGAGATAGATCTTGTCGCCGAATTCCTTTTTGTAGACATCAATGATGGAAGCATCCGACATGCCGGCGGCCTGCATCTTGTAAATTTTTGCTTTGGCAGGGACACAGAAGCTACAGCCCCGTTTCGCCATGGGGCAGGATACGCTTTCTTTACAGCCGCCGCACTGGCAGGCAATGTGCGCACCGACGCGCTCTACGTCTGAGCTTTCAATCTGCGGAGTTTGGCCAATCGCGACAGCAGCCAAGAGTACTGCAAGATAACTAGTTTTGAATCGCAACTGGAGTCTCCGCCATTCCCACCACCTGCGTGCGCGCGTACTGCCGCGCCACTTTGCTGGGCACAAGGGCAATCAATGTCCCGAATATCAGTACGAGTGTCCCAATCCAGATCCAACTCACTAAAGGAAAGATGTAAGCCTGCAGGGTGACACTCTTCCCCTCTTCAGCCGAAGCGAAGTTGATGTACAGATCTTCGTCCAGCCGGTTGCGGAGCGCCACATGGCCAAGGCCCTGTTGCGCGGCTTTGTAATAACGCCGTTCGGGTTCCATTTCTCCGATCGACGAGCCGTTCTTGGTCACGGCCAATACTGCCGAATCCCACTTATAATTCGGATTTTCACCTTGGTTCAGCTTCGCGACTGTCATTTTGTATCTGCCTAATTCGAAGCTGCCGCCGACCGGAATTTCAGCCGTGACATTGCGATTGAATGCAGAACCTGTCCAGCCTACGAACATCAGTACGATACCCATGTGCACCAGATACCCACCATAGCGACGCGTGTTCCGATGAGTGAGTTCCACAACGGCGTGCGCAAAGTTGATATTGTTCTTCTGGCCGATGGCTTTCGCGCCTTTGTAGAATTCCGAAGTGATGCTGGTTGCAACAAAGAGACAGAAGCCAAAGGAGATGAGTGCCCAATAATTGTGAATGCCGGCAGCGAACAGGCCGACTGCCAGCGCGCAAGCCAGCACACCTGGAATGAGGAAGTTGCGCCGCAGGCTTTCGACGGACGTTCGCCGCCAGGCAAACAGCGGTCCAACACCGGTTAGGAATAACAAGCCGAGCCCGATGGGAATCATCAGCCTGTTGAACCAAGGCGGGTCAAGTGAAATCTTTTCGTTCGTGACGGCTTCTGAAATCACAGGGAACAGCGTTCCCCAAAGGACCGCGAAACAACTTGCCAGCAAGAGGAGATTGTTGAATAAGAAACTCGATTCGCGCGAAACCACGCTTTCGAGCTCGCTCTCGCTTTTCAGATAATCCAAGCGATCCAGAATCAGATAAATGGTGGCTGCGATACCGAGTACCAGGAAACCGACGAAGTATTTCCCAATCGGCGATTCCGCAAACGCGTGCACGGAACTTACCACGCCCGACCTTGTCAGGAATGTACCGAAGATACAGAGGAAAAACGTGGTGGCGACCAGAGCCATGTTCCACACTTTCATCATCCCCTTCTTTTCCTGCATCATCACGGAATGCAGAAACGCCGTGCCCGCCAGCCACGGAAGCAGAGACGCGTTTTCGACGGGATCCCACATCCAGTAACCGCCC
>JBBROT010000496.1:0-2835 GCA_038229155.1 Bryobacterales bacterium
ACCACGGCGCAGCAGGCGATGAGCGCTTCGAAGGACCTTGCGTTCGTGTACCCGGATGAGGGCTTTCCGCTCTATGCCGATAATGCGGTGGTTCTGCGCGAATCTATACGTGCGCCGCTGGCTCACGAGTTCCTGAATTATCTGCTGCGGCCGGAAGTGGCGGCTGCTATCGCACGCGAAGCTGAAACGGCAACGGCGAATGGCGCGGCGCGTTTGCTATTGCCTGCCGCGGTTCGCGACAGCGAGACGCTATATCCGGGCGCGGAGATTCGGGCGAGAGGCACTTGGCCGCGCGCGCTGCCCGGTGCCGCCATCCGCCTGCGCGATCGCATATGGACGGAAATCAAGTCGGCGTAAAGTAAAGGTTATGTTGCGAGTGTTGATTTGCGCGTGCCTGGCGGCCATCGCGGCGCTTGGCTCCGGCCCTACGGAATGGGTGCCCGTCCGGTGGAGCTCGACAGACCCTAAGAGCCTGACGCTGATGGAGGGAACCAGAATCAACTGTCTGCTGCTGGATTGGGAAGCGAGAAATGCCGCATCGTTTGCGGCCTTCGCTTCGGCTGCCGCACAGAAGAATATTGCGCCGGTTGCGGTGCTTCGGCCCGGTGCAGACGTGATTGCGCAAGCTCGGGGCGCGCTGAATGCCAAGATGCGCGGCATCATGCTGGAGGGCGAATTTCCCGAAGGTGCCGCGTCGGGCGTGCGTGGCATTTCGGGCGGCGTGCCCGTGATTGAAATTTCGCTGCGCTCCCGCATGAAACTGGGTACAGCCGATCCCGTGATCGGTACCTATCAAGGCGTGTGGGCGGGCATCCAGGTGGTGGAAGGGCATGTTTCGAAGGCCGGCCCTTCAGGCACCGCCTGGATCGATACCAATACTGGCTTCCTGCGCGCGGTGCGGGCCTGGGGCGGGGCGGAGGTGTGGCTTGCGAATCTGCCGCCTGAGAAGACCGTGATCCCTGTGACGCGCTACCTGCAAATGATCGGCGATGCGGAAATGGTGGGTGCGCGTTGGGTGGTGGCGCTCGATTCGGATTTTTCGAGCAAGCTGCAACGGCGCGATGCGAGAGCGGTAAGCGATTGGGGACGCATCACGGAGTTGCTCGGCTACTATGAAGACCATCGCGAGTGGCGCGCGCTGCGCCCCGGCGGCAAACTGGCGCTGGTGCAGGCGACCGGCGAAGGAGGCCTCTTGAGCGGCGGCATTTTGGACATGATCGCGGTGAAGCATACGCCAGTGAAAGCTGTACCGCCAGCCCGGTTAAGCGCGGAAGCTTTGCAAGGTGCAACTATGGCCGTGAACGTGGACAACGACGCACTGGACGCTCATCAGAAAGAGATTCTGAAGAGCTTCGCGCGAAGCGGCGGCACTGTTCTGACAGGTCCCGCGGGATGGCGGAATTCCGCGCCGGAAGACAAGACGAAGATCACGCTGGACGATAAGGAACTGAAGCGTATCGATGACATGTGGCATGACGTGCAGGCCATGATCGGGCGGCGCAATCTGGGCGTGCGGCTGTTCAATGTGTCGTCGATGCTTTCGAACCTGCTCGCGAGCGATGACGGTAAGCAGGTGTACGTGCAACTGGTGAACTATGCGGATTATCCGGTGGATAGTGTGACCATGCACGTGCTGGGAAACTTTTCGAAAGCCACTCTTTTTACGCCGGATGGAAAGACGAAAGCGCTTGAAGTTTACAAGAACGAAGAAGGCACGGGCGTTGACATCGACGCGGTTGCGGTCGTCGCCACCGTGCGCCTCGAAACATAAAACGCGCGGCGCTACACTTGATAAATGACACGTCGTGAGTTGCTGGCGGCAGCCGGCGCATTCTCTCTTGCCCGCAGTTTACCAGCTGCCGGAACCACTCCGGCGCACCCCGTCGCGATTGCGAAATGTGTATCGTACAACGAAGATTTGAACGCCGCGCTGGGCACCATGTTCGATCAGATAGGGGGCCTTGAGCGCATCGTCAAAAATAAGACTGTCACGGTCAAGCTGAACCTGACAGGCAGCCCCGGCCTTCGCTTCCAGGGCAAGCCGCTGGGGCTCACGCACTATACGAATCCGAAGCTGGTGGGCACGACGGCCTATCTGATGGGGCGCGCGGGTGCCAGACGCATACGCTTCGTCGAGAGCGCGTGGGCATCGGGTGGGCCGCTTGAAGAGTATCTGTTGAATTCCGGATGGAATGTAAGGTCGCTGATAGGGGCGGCTCCGAACGTGGAGTTCGAGAACACCAATGCGCTCGGCAAAGGCAAGAAATATTCGCGATTGAAGACTGCGGCGGGCGGCTACATTTTCCCCGCTATCGATTTCAATCACGCCTACGAAGATACCGACGTGTTCGTGAGCCTGGCGAAGTTGAAGAATCATGAAACGTGCGGGGTCACGCTGAGCATGAAGAACTGCTTCGGCAACACGCCCGCTTCCATTTACGGCGACGATGCGAAGGTGAATGAGCCGAACGAATCGCCTACCAGCGGCCGCGTGAACACTTGCCATTTGGGCAAGCGCGCGCCTTCCAAATCCGCCCCGCAGGAACTGGATCCCAGGTCGAGCCGCGAACCCGGCTATCGCATGCCTCGCATTGTGGTGGATGTGATTACGGCGCGGCCGATTGACCTCGCGATTATCGATGGCATCACGTCGATGGCGGGTGGCGAAGGCCCGTGGAATACCAGCCGGAAATTGCGCTTCGTTGAGCCTTGCGTACTGATCGTGGGGACCAACCCGGTGAATACTGATGCTGTTGCGACGGCTGTGATGGGTTACGATCCGCGCGCGCCGAAGGGCACACTGCCGTTTAAGAATTGCGACAACACGCTTCTGCT
>JBBROT010000497.1:0-2820 GCA_038229155.1 Bryobacterales bacterium
GATGGCGGCACGGGCGGTCCGTTGAAGGCCGTGCCGGTGAGAGTGTTCCCCGGCGCGGTCGCGCAGAAAGGGATGGCGCGCCCGTCCGTTTACTCGGTGCAGGTTCACTTGTCGAGAGGCCTGCGCATGTTGGCGCTATCGAGCGAAGAGGCTCCATCTCGGATTGCGAGTTTCGCGATCCAACAAAAGGCCACCGTGCTTGCACCGGAGCGGCTGGCTCTGCATTACCGGCTGCTGGGGACCGAGCCGGGCAATGAGCCTCTGCAAGGCCGCAAAGCAGCGGAGCGGATACTGCGCACGTTTTTGAGCAGGGCTTACCGCAGACAGGTGGACACTGCCGATGTGGTGCCGCTGTTGACGCTGTATGACCGCGCGGCGAAACGGGGCGATCCTTTTGAAGAGCGAATGAAGCTGGCCATGAAAGCGGCTTTAGTGGGGCCGGACTTCCTCTTCAAGATGGAACACCGGAGTGAGAAGCCGGGAATTTATCCGCTGGGCCAGTATGAGCTTGCAACGCGGCTTTCGTATTTCCTGTGGTCGACGATGCCGGATGAAGAACTGACGGGCCTGGCGGCGCAGGGCAAATTGCAAGACCCGCGGGTGCTGACCGGGCAGGTGGACCGCATGCTGGACGATCCGAAATCGAGCACATTCGCAAGTACGTTCATGGGGCAGTGGTTGGGCACTCAGGATGTGGGGGGCCGCGCGGCACCCATGATCACGGAACTGCAAGCTTTCTATACACCGCCGGTGGCGGCGGATTTGCGCGCGGAACCGGTGCTGATCTTCGAGCGCATTCTGGGCGAGAACCGCAGCCTGATGGAATTGCTGACCGCGGATTATACATACATGACGGACCGGCTGGTGAAGTTTTACCAATTGGAAAAAGAGTTCAAGGATTTTCATAGCGACCAGCCCAAGCTGGTGCAGTGGCCGGATGGGCGGCGCGCCGGCATTCTGCAATCCGGGGCCGTGATGGCGATGACATCCCACTATCGCCAGACCAGCCCTGTGCTGCGTGGCGCGTGGGTGCTGGATACCATTTTGGGTACGCCGGTTCCGCCGCCGCCGGCCAACGTGCCCGCCCTCGAAGCGGTGAAGTGCCTGGAAAATTGCGCGGAAATGGCGAAGACCGCTGTTGGAATGCGAGGCCGCATTCTGGCGCACCGGGCGAACCCGAGCTGCTCCGCCTGCCACAACCTGATGGACCCGATCGGGTTTGCGCTGGAGAATTTCGATTGGACCGGACGCTGGCGCGAGAAGGAGTTCGACGGGTCCGCCATCGATGCTACAGGCGCGCTGCCGTCTGGCGAGAAGTTCGATGGACCGGTGGAATTGCGCAAGGTGCTGCTCGGCAAGAAGGATGAGTTTCTTCGCCACTTCACGGGCAAGATTCTGGGGTACGCGTTGGGGCGAAGCCTGCAAGATGGCGATAGTTGCACGGTTCAGCATATGGCCGAGACGCTGGCCAAAAACGATTTCCGGGCGCGGACGATGATTCGCGAAGTGGTGCTGAGTACTCCGTTCCGGAACAGCCAGGGCGGGACGGTAGTAATGACATCATCCGCGGCACCGCCGCCCAAAATGAAGAAGCCGATGGTGGTGAAGTAAGACAGCAAGGAGACGATATGGCAAAGCGAATTTCACGCAGAACAATGTTACGGGGTGCCGGTGCCGCGCTGGCGCTGCCATGGCTGGAGAGAATGGTGCCAGCGGCCACTACCGGGACTTCGAACACGCTTTCCGAGCCGCCGCTTCGCTCCATCTTCATGTACATGCCGAACGGCGTGAGGCCAGATTTCTGGACTCCCGCCGGCGATGGCGAGACCTATGACCTGACGCCGCATTTGAAGCCGCTGGAATCGTTGAAGAACGATTTTATGCTGCTGGAGAATTTGTGGAATGCCCAGACCGTGGGGCGCAACGGGCACTGGCCGAAAGTGCCGGCGTGGCTCTCTGGCGGTTATGTGGAACGCACGTCGGGAGACGATCTGGACAGTGGGGGAACCACCGTCGATCAACTGATGGCGCAGAAGATTGGCGACCGTACGGCGCTGCCGAGCTTTGAACTGGGGTTGGAGGCGACGCGCACGGGAATCGATACGGCGGGCGGCGGGTTTGCGCGCATGTACGGATCCTTCATCTCGTGGCGGGACCCGCATACTCCCGTGCCGAAAGAGATTATTCCGCAACTCGCGTTCGACAGGCTGTTCCGTTCGAACAAAGCGCCGGTAATTTCGAGTCTGAATCCGGAAGATCCGCGGCTGTTGACCTCATTGCAGCGCGATGACACCAGCGTGCTGGACGTGCTGCGCGATCAGGCCAAGGCGATCCGCAAGGAGGGCAGCGCCAGCGATCGGGTACGTCTGGATGAGTATTTCGAATCGGTGCGGAATGTGGAGTTGCGGCTGCAGGCTTCGCTCAAGCCGCAGAAGCGGTGGATCAATCAGGGTAAATTCCCTTTGGAACGGCCAGGGCCCGGCATACCCGAGTCGCGTCCAGAACATATCCGGTTGATGATGGACATCATGGTGCTGGCGCTGTGGAGCGACACTACGCGCATTGGCGCTTTCATGACGGCGGATGCGCAGACGAATGAGGACTTTTCCTTTATTGATGGTGTGAAGGGCGGCATGCATTCGCTGTCGCACCACGCTGAAGAGACGGTCCGCAAGACGCAGTATGAGAAATGCGTGACCTGGCATGTGGAGCAGGTAGCGTATTTCCTGAATCGCTTGAAGAGCCTCGATGAAGGGGGCAAATCGCTGCTGGACAATTCCATGGTGATGTTCGGCTGCGGCATCAAGTGCGGCAATCTGC
>JBBROT010000498.1:0-2813 GCA_038229155.1 Bryobacterales bacterium
ATTCTTCCAGCTAAAGAAAAATAATGCGGCGATTGCGCCAACGTGCAACAGGAGCATGACGGAGGTCGTGATCCAATTGATTGCATCTTTGCGCGGCAGAACGGTAACGTTTGAGCTCACAATCTGACACTAGCAAGCGGGCGCGAACCGCCGTGTAAGAGTTGTGTAATTGTTCTACAGCTTCACGGAAGCCGTGCCGCTCCGCACAGTAATCTGTCCGTTTTCGAACTGTACATCGTCCACTTTCAGCCAGTCTTCCGGCACCTTGGTCACAAACACATAGAAGCGCGCCGTGATGGAGGATTTCGCCGGCAGCCAGCGATACGTCGGAGCGCCGAAAAGCGAATTTTCCGTCACCACCTGCCGCCTTGGAACATCGAAAGGCTGCGTTGAAAATTCCAGGCCGCGCGCCAGTTGGCCCGACATGGGATAGTTTTCCCAACTCTGTATCCAGGGGAATTCTTCATGCCGGAACAGGTAGCCGATCATGAGGTGCTGCTTCGTATTTAGCGCCGTCACCCAGGCCCA
This sequence comes from Bryobacterales bacterium, assembly GCA_038229155.1. Lineage (GTDB taxonomy): Bacteria > Acidobacteriota > Terriglobia > Bryobacterales > Bryobacteraceae > JALYXI01. The sequence continues at coordinate 529 of JBBROT010000498.1, forward strand.
CTCGCGCGCGGGGTCCATCAGAGAGGTGGTATGGTCGCCCGAATTAGGCTCTTCCGGCGTCAGCCGCATATCCAAATGTCCGCCTCGCACCGAAGGTGCCATGGGCCACACAAATTCCTGCCCCGAAGGGAGCCTGTGCGGCAGGCCTGCCGCCGGGGCCGCATAAGTGCGAGTCTTCGCCTTCACCGCGCGCATATCGATCACGGTCCCAGCGGGCTCCAAAAACGGCGAACCCACCGTGGCGTGTTCGGCCCATTGCACGGGCCTATCGAAGCTCAACAAACTGGCCAGCGTTGTGTCCACCTGCAATACCGGCCGCCCCGCCAACAGCGTCAGGTTGCGCGCCACCGTCTCCTGCGCCAGCGGCAGACTGGTCTTCAGACGCATCGCCGCTTCCGTCGCCTCGCCGGAAAATACCTGCAGAAATGCTTCGCCATGGAACGGATATCCGGCCGCCTGTTCTTCTTTCGACACGCCGCCGAAACCATCCACACAAAGAAAATGTCCCAGGCTTGCGCCAAAAGTATTTCCTTTCGGCTCCCAGAGCGGGTTGCGATGCAGCGGGTCGGTATCGAGCGTGATACTCGAAATCGCGCCGCCTTGTTTCAGCACCGTAACCGTCATCTTGCCGTTCGAAATTTTATAGACATCCTGCGCGTCCGCAAACAGCGCCATGCCGCACAATAAGAAAAGAATTCGCACCTCAAAAGTATATGTGGCGACTGCCCTCGCCGGAAATCTCGCGCCCGCGGCCGCGATTACACTCAATAAATCCATGCGGGATTCCTCCCCAGCCATCGCCATTCGCGATCTGCGCAAAGTTTACGATGGCCGGCCCGCCGTAGACGGACTCACGCTCACCGTCCCGCGCGGCAGCTTCTTCGGATTCCTGGGCCCGAATGGGGCGGGGAAGAGCACCACCATCCGCATGCTCACCGGCCTGATTCCGCCCACCTCCGGCGAGATCGAACTCTTAGGCCTGCCCATGCCGGCGCAAGAGATGGAGATTAAGAAACGCATCGGCCTGGTGCCCGATGAATCGCTGCTATTCGATCGGCTCACCGGCGCGGAGTTTCTCGAATTTGTCGGTCGCATGTATGGCTTGGCCCGGCCTCTCGCTATCGAGCGCGCGCGCGAACTGCTGGCACTTTTCGAACTCGCCGAACCGCGTAAACTGATCGCCGATTATTCCAAAGGCATGCGCAAACGCGTCGCCATGGCCGCCTCGCTCATCCACAACCCGGAGCTCTTCCTGATGGATGAGCCGTTCGAAGGCGTCGACGCCGTGGGCGCGCGCCTGATGAAAGATATCCTGCTCGATCAGGTCTCGCGCGGTGCCACAATTTTTCTCACCTCGCATGTCCTTGAAGTGGTGGAGCGGCTCTGCGACCACGTGGCTATCATCCAGAACGGACGCATTGTCCGCATGGGCTCCATGGCCGAACTCCGCGCCGGCCACGAAACCCTGGAAGAAGTATTCGTCCGGGAAGTGGGCGCGGAAAAAGCTTTCGAACGCTTGGACTGGCTCTAACCTTACATGAAAAATCTACTGCTCATCCTTCTTACAGCCGCTGTCCTTCCGGCGCAAAACACGCCCATCGAGCTCAGTGTTGACGCCTCGGATGCGCCACGCCGCCTGATCCACGCCACCATGGTATTCCCCGTTAAGCCCGGTGAGGTTACCCTTCGCTACCCCCAATGGATTCCCGGCGAACATGGACCCACCGGACCCATCGCCGACCTTGTCGGAATTCGCGTGACATCCGGCGGCAACGCCATCCCCTGGCGGCGCGACGCTGTCAACATGTATGGCTTCCACGTCACCGTACCCGCGGGCGCAAGCAGCATCACCGTCGCTATCGATTTCATCATGCCTGCCGATGCGGGCGGCTTCTCCTCCGGCAGTTCCGCCCTTCCGAAATGGCCGTGGTGAGTTGGAACCAGTTCCTACTTTACCCCGCGGGCACGCCCACTGACCGCCTGAACTTTCGCGCGAATCTCAAAGTTCCGCGCGGCTGGCGCTATGGTTCGGCGCTCCCCATCGCTACTGAATCGGGTGACTCCATCCAGTTCCAGCCAAGTTCGCTCACCACGCTCATCGATTCGCCCGTGCTCAGCGCCGCCCATTTCCGCACCATCGATCTCAGTCCGGCAGGCACCCCCAAGCACTACCTGCACCTCGTGTCCGATTGCGACGCGGCCCTCGAAATCCCGCCCGCCGAAGTGGAACATTGTAAGAAGCTGGTGAAGGAAACCCGTGCGTTCTTCGGAGCGCGCCACTATCG
>JBBROT010000499.1:0-2794 GCA_038229155.1 Bryobacterales bacterium
ACCACGCTCTGGCTGTTCAGCGATACGTTCGTCGGCGGCGTGAATGGCGGACACCGCACGAACACCACAATGGTCAATAACTCCATCGCCTTACAATCGGGCCACGCGCGCCCGGAGTTTTTTTACGGGCGGAAGCCGGATGGCAAACCCGCCGCATTCATCCTCCCCCAGGATGGGCGCGGATATTTCTGGCTGTTTAGCGGTGTGCGAACCAAGGCCGGTCTCCGGCTGTTCCTGCAAAACGTCGAAACCGTGGATCATAAATCCGCCTTCGGATTTCACACGATTGGTACTTGGCTGGGGCGGGTGGCGAACCCGGATGATCCACCGCCGCAATGGAAGCTCACCCAAGAGAAGCTTCCTTTTGGAGAATTTTCGAGTCACGGAGATTTGCTGTTCGGTTCGGCGCTGCTGCGGGCCGGGGGTTATGTGTATGTTTACGGATTGGATAACCGCGCCGGGAAAAAGCGATTGCGCGATGCCATGGTAGTGGCCCGTGTGCCGGAGGAGCAATTCGATGACTTCACGCAATGGCGCTTCTACGCTGCCGGCCAATGGCAGGCGGATTGGAAAAAGGTCACCTCACTTGGAGCCACCGCCGCGAGCGAATATTCCGTTTCCTACCTGCCGGCGCTCCAGCAATACGTCGCGGTTTATTCCGGCGGCATTTCGGGAAAAATTTACCTGCGTCGCGCGCCAGCGCCCGCGGGACCTTGGACGGATGCGGTTTTGGTTTACGAGTGTCCCGAACAAAAATGGCCGGGCCATAACTTCTGTTACGCCGGCAAGGCGCACCCCGAACTTTCCGCCGCGCCGGATGAACTGCTGATCACCTATGCGGCCAACTCCTGGAGTCTGGCCGAAGTTGTGAACGACGCCCGGCTGTATTGGCCGCGTTTTATCCGGGTGAAATTCGCGCCCGCAGCGTCGGCCAAATAAAATTTATCGCCTGTCAAGCAGGGGTCGAAGAGATTCGTGAGCTATCGAATCCTATTGCCAAACAGAAATGCAAGTTGCAAAAAAATTCGTCCTGATAAGTTGCAAATTGCGCGAATGGCCTAGCGCCCCGCGTAAAGCGGAAGCGTAAGCTCTTGAAATTCAATAGGTATTCCACCCATGGCGCGATGGCACGGCCTGAGCTTAAATTAAACCACGAACAAACTGATATAAACTACAACCCAAAAAAGATTATGATTCTCATACCCATGCTCGCCGTCGCTCCCATGCTTGCCGCCGCTGGTTACTCGCTGGTCTATCTCCTCGCCGGAGGCGGCTTGGGCGGGGCCGTGCTGATCTTCATCGTGGCCAAGATGCTCGGCAAATAAATAAGTAAGCGAGCGAACCCAAGTGACGCACCTGTTCGGGGTCCAAGCTTTACACCGTTTACTAATGCCTCACCGCGTCCCTCGCCCCTGCGAAGGGACGAAGTAGGCGAAGCCGAAGAAGGTTTTTGGATTTGGAAACTGGGTCCCTGAATGGTGAAGTCTAACCTAAAGAACCGACATCTGAAGTCCCCCTTCGTCTGCTTCGCTCCCTTCGCGTTCTTCGCGCGAAACAGGGGAGTCAATAAATAGTCACGGCTTTAGCGCGTCCCCGTGTAAACCACCCCCGCTCCGTCGCGCCTTATTGGATCAGAGCCTGTCTCGATAGGCTCCCCGTTGTTTTTTCCCCCTCGCCCCCATTGGGGGAGAGGGGGAACGCAAGCCAACTAAGATAAACTCTAACCGGGCGGGTAAGTGGAACGCTCGCCACGCATTTACCCTTCTCCTCCCCATCTGCGTTTATCTGCGTCCATCTGCGGTTAAAAAATTTCTAGAATTTAACCGTTTCAAGATACCGCAGGCTCACCGGAATCTGCTGCTCCGAGACCGGCGATTCGTCCTCGATGAAATACCATTTCACGCCCGCCTTCTTCGCGGCGCGCAAGACGGCCGGCATGTCGATCTGGCCCGTGCCGAGCGCCACGTCATTCTTCACATCCGTGCCACCCGCGAGCGAACCGGTCGCGAGACTTTTATTCATATCCTTCAAATGCACCAACTCCCAGCGATGGCCGTATTTTTGAAACAGTTTCACCGGATCCTTGCCGGGAAAAACCACCCAGAAAATATCCATCTCGTAGTGAACATTCTTGGGGCTCGTCTCCGCCATCAGCAAGTCAAACAACGTGCCGTCGCCGTGCGGTTGAAATTCAAAGCCGTGCACGTGGTAAAAGAATTTGATCCCATGCTGCGCCAGCACTTCCCCGGCGTGATTGAAAACGGCGGCGGCCTCGCGGCAAGTCTTTTCGTCGAAGTCACCCTTGTGCGGAATCCAGGCGCAGCCCGCGTATTTGAGGCCCAGCGCTTCGGCGTCGCGGATGACCTCATCCAAGTGATCGCGATATTGCTCGAAGCCAAAGTGACCGCTGATGGGCTGAATGCCGCGCGCCAGGAGTTGCGCTTTGAATTCAGCGGGCGGCAGTTTGTAAGTGCCGGCGAGTTCGGCGTATTGAATGCCGAAGCTTTTGACCTGATCCAGCGTGCCCGGAACATCCTTCCCGAATTGCGAGCGCAAACTATAAAGCTGCAAGCCGACCGGCCCCTTGAAACTGGCGCCCGTGCCCGTATGCGTCATCGGTTCGGCGAAAGCGCCCGTGCAAAACGCAACCGCCGCCAAAGTGGCAATGCCCGCCAGCAGAAATGGAACATGTGGTTTCATGCGCCGATTAAACACCAAAATAAACCTCGAGCAAAGCATAAACTCAATGTGCGCCACCCCCGGCGGCAAATGATTTTTCCACAGCCCGGAACTA
>JBBROT010000500.1:0-2794 GCA_038229155.1 Bryobacterales bacterium
GCTTCGAAACGGTAAACGAAATTTTATGCTCGACGAACTAACCGAACGGATACTTGCGACCATCGCGCAAGCACAAAGAATTCCCAAAGAGCAGGTGAAATTGGACAGCACGTTTCAGGAACTTGGAATCGATTCCATGGATGGGGTGAACATTCTCTTCGCTCTCGAAAACGAGTTCGATATTACGATTCCCGACTCTGCTGCGAAGCAAATTACCAGCGTTCGTGAAATGGTGGCGGGCGTCATCCGGCTGATCGACGAAAGGGAAGAAGGAGCGCTGCCGGTTTGAACCGCCGGGTCGCCATAACTGGCATTGGCGTGATTTGCGGAATCGGCAGCAACCTGGAATCGTTCCGGGCAAGTCTATTTGCGGGTCGACCGGGAATCCGACCGATTGCCTCGATCGATCTCGGCGATATTCGATTCAGAAACGGCTCTGAGGTGCAGGGGTACGATCCCCTTGATTATTTCGATGCTCGTCGAGCAGACTTCATGGATCGCTTTGCGCAATTCGCGGTGATTGCAGCCAGCGAAGCGATCGCACAAGCCGGAATCGAGTGGACCTCGGAACTGCGTGAGAACACCGCTATCGTAACGGGTTCGTGTGTGGGCGGGCAATCGAGCGAGGATGCCAGTTTTTGGGACATTTACCATCTGGGGCGCAATCGCGTGCATCCCCTAACCATTCCGCGAATTATGGCGAATGCCGGGGCAAGTCACATCTCGATGGAGTTCGGCATCACCGGACCGGCCTACACGGTTTCGACAGCGTGTTCGTCTTCCGCTCATGCGATAGGGCAGGCATTCCAGATGGTGCGGTCCGGCGCGGTGGACTTGGCAATCGCGGGCGGAAGCGAAGCGCCATTTAGCTTCGGAATTTTGAAGGCGTGGGAAGCGATGCGCGTCGTTTCGCAAGACACCTGTCGACCGTTTTCAAAAGATCGAACCGGCATGATCCTTGGGGAAGGTGCGGCTATGTTTGTGCTGGAACCGCTGGAAGCCGCGACGGCCCGCGGGGCGGCGGTGCTCGGTGAAGTGGTGGGATTCGGGATGTCCAGCGACGCAAGTCACATTACACAGCCATCCGCGGAGGGTGCGGCTCGCGCAATGCGCATGGCTCTTCGGGACGCGGCATTGGACCCGGAGCGGATTGGCTACGTCAACGCCCATGGAACCGGAACGGTGGCAAACGATGCGGGCGAGACGAAGGCGATACGAGCGGTGTTTGGACAGCACGCGGACCGGCTTCCGGTGAGCTCGACAAAATCGATGCATGGTCATGCGCTCGGCGCGGCCGGTGCCCTGGAAGCAACCGCTTCGATTTTGGCGTTGAGAGACGGCCTGCTGCCGCCCACCGCGAATTTCCGCGAAGCGGATCCGGAGTGCGCGCTCGACTTAGTGATCGGCGAGGCGCGCGCGGTGAAGGCTGAATTCGCGCTCTCGAACTCGTTCGCTTTCGGCGGCCTTAATGCTGTGTTAGCCTTTCGATCAAGATAATGTCTGAGTTGACCAGAAGACGTTTTTATTTGAGTTTCATTTATGGATTGGGTGGCGTGATCGGGATTGGTTTGGCTGTTCCCGCCGCGTTGTATCTGTTGCTGCCCCCGAAGCTTCGCCGCAAAGACGATTGGGTGGACGTTGCGGCGGTTGCGGACTTGAAGCCGGACGAGCCGACCGAGGTTGTGTATCACCAGAAACGCACCGACGGCTGGAAGACTCTAAACGAGAAGCGGACGGCGTGGGTGGTGAAGAACCAGAGCAGCCAGATCATCGCGTTCGGGCCGCAGTGTACGCATCTGGGGTGCGCCTATCACTGGGAAATCGACAAATCGCGATTTCTATGTCCGTGCCACACATCGATTTTTTCCGTGGACGGCAAAGTCGTGACGGGACCCGCGCCCAGGCCGCTTGACCGCTTCGATACCAAGGTGCAAAACGGCAAGCTGATGCTGGGAGCGCTTCGGGAATCGGTATGAGGGCTCTGAAGAATCAGGTGTTCGAGTGGCTCGATCACCGCACGGGCATCGAGACGAATATCCGCAAGTTCCTGTATGAGGATATTCCCGCTTCGAGCGGTTGGCACCAGGTGTTCGGGAGCGTGGCCGTTTTCTTGTTTCTGGTGCAGGCGTTCACTGGCATTCTGCTGGCATTCAATTACGCGCCCACTCCTGGCGAAGCGTACAACAGCATGCGCTACATCTTGACGGAGGTAACCGCCGGGCGCTTGATGCACGGGCTGCACCACTGGGGTGCCAGCATGATGATTGTGGTGGTGGTGCTGCACATGTTGCAGGTGTTTCTGTTCGGAAGCTACAAAAAACCGCGCGAGGCGACCTGGATCGCTGGAGTGGTCCTGCTTCTTTTGACACTTGGCTATGGGCTGACCGGCTATCTGCTTCCCTGGGACAACAAGGCGTATTGGGGCACGGTGGTGGTCACGCAAATTGCGGCGGGCGTGCCGCTGATCGGGCCGTATCTCAGCAGGCTGCTCGGCAGCACAGGGGATGTTGGCGTCGTGACGTTCGCGCGTTTCTACGCGGTTCATGTTCTGTTGCTGCCGCCCGCTACTGGATTGATGATTTTGGCGCACATCGTTCTGGTGCGCAAGCATGGGGTGGCGCCGGTTCCGGGTGACGACGAACAGCCTGCGAAAAAGTTTTACCCCCGCCAGGCTTTTCTGGATACAATTTCCGTGTTCACCGCTTTCGTGATTCTGTTCACGCTTGCCATTGTGGCGCGCTTGCCGCTCGAGCGGTTGGCGGACCCGAGCGATACAGCCTACATTCCCCGCCCC
>JBBROT010000501.1:0-2774 GCA_038229155.1 Bryobacterales bacterium
CGGCGAGAGTTTCGCCATTCCGAGTGACTAACTTTCTTAGCGGATGCACAAACACGATCTCCCGCACACCCATATCACGATAATCAGTGAGCAATTGCGCGACATTGCCCTTTCGATTTGACGGTGACAAGACTTCCACTACCGCCACGGGAGCAAAACGCGCATAGGGATCTGTTTCAGTGCGCTCGCTCAAAAACCGATTGCACTCCTCCACATCAACCACGGCTAGATCCGGAATCCGGTACCGAAGTGGACTCTCACTGAACAGGAATCCTGTTTCCCACGTTAGGTCGTAACGCCCGCCAAGAGACCGGTCCAACTTCTTCTGAATCAAACGTATGAGCCGGGCATGCGGAAGTGTGGCTGGAGGCATAATATACAGTTCGCCGTTAATTACTTCTTCACGCGAACTTTCAGGCCGCAGTAATGACTCTTCGTAACTCACCAGAACCGGAGAGGCCGTCATCATCCACTTGATTATAGCTTGCAGCTCCACGCTGAACTGTCCATCTTCCCCGTCTTCGGCGAAAGCAAAAACACGCGCCCCTCAGAGGCAATCCGCAACTCTCTCCCGTTCACCATTTCCGCGTTCAACCAGTTCCTAGGCACTAGAAAATCGCTCTCCGGCCGCAATGCCACCAGCCTTTGAAACTCAGCCACGTCATGCCCAAAAATCGACGTGCCGATCGGCTTCGTATCCGCCAATCCCCAACTCTTCAACCGCTCCGCGTACACCTTCCGGTCGCCCGTCTCAAACTCCGGCACACTCAAAATCACGCCAAGCCAGTGCAGGTGCGGCTCCAGCCGGAAGTTCCTGTCCTCGGGGTCCACAATCCCATAACGCACCTGTTTCAAAGGCAGCACCGCCGAATAAAATTCATCGTCCGGATCGAGCACAATCAAGTCCGTATCGCGCCGCTCCTCGCAATACGCGGAGAGCGCTCCCGCCACCGGCAACGTATTCCCGCTTGCGAACGGTAATCCCCAAGTCGCGCCCGGGCTCGACACCTTCACCACAAACGCCGCGCAGAGAATCGCAACAGTCAGCGGCCTGCTCAAAGCGGGAAGAAAACACGCCGCCACAATCGCCAGCGCCGGAATCAACGGCAGCATGTACTGCACGCTGCGGTATTGAAAAATCAGCAGCGCCGCCGCGAACACAGCCAGCCAGCAGGCCAGCAGCAACGCCAACGGGTCTCTGCGTTTCCACACGGCGATTCCCAACGCGGGCAACGCCATCGCGCTTAATAGCGTCAGTTCCGGATCGCCATACCAAAGCCGCATAAGATAGAACACTATCTGGTTCTCCTGCGACGTCTGCGGCGGCTTGCTACCGAAGACCAACAACTGCACCCCCAGGTACTCCGACAAAAACCATTGCGGATGAACCATGGCCTGATACGCATGCCACGGCAGCGCAATCGCAAAAGCAATCGCCCCACTTAACAAAATGCGCCGCAAGCGCGGCCTATGCTCTCGCGAAGCAGCCGCCCAGAACAGCCCCAGCACAGCAAACGGCAGCAGCCCCGCAATGCTCTTCGTCAGAATCGCGCAACCCGCCGCCGCGCCGAACAGCCAAATCGTGCGCCGCTCCCGCATGGCGGTATCCCGCGCGAACACGGCAAAGCCAGTCATCACGCAAGCGCACAGCAAAATGTCCGTCAGGTTCGCGCGCGCCAGCGTATGGAACAGTCTGTCCGATACCAGCAGCGCCACCGCCGCCCAACCCGCCCACAGCGTGGCACCCCGCGCCATCCCGAATGCCAGCAGGCAAATCAGCGCTCCTGCAAGCATCGCCGGCAGCCTGATGCCCACCGAATTCACGCCCAACAATTTCACCGACAGGCCGGAGAGCCACATCAACAGCGGCGGCTTGAATAAAACAAATCGATCCAGAAATGTTTGCGTCATCCAATCGCCCCGAAGCGCCATATGGATCGCCTCGCGCGTATAGACGGCCTCGTCCTGCGCCCCCAGTTTCCTCACCGGATCGATGTATCCTGTCACCAGCCCCGCATTCCAAATGTTCCAGCCGATCGCCGCAAGCGCGATCCCAAACACGGCGGCCTTCATCCAATGAGCGCGTGACAGAACCGTTATCATAGAAGTTTCCGGTGCCCGGTATCTACCTCTCATACCCGTTCTGCGCCCAGAAGTGCACGTTCTGCAACTTCGCCTCCGGAGTGCATGGCGCGGATACAGAGCAGCGCTACATGGAATCGCTCCTCCATGAGCTCCGTTCCACCCCGCTTCCCTTCACGCCCGATACTCTCTATTTCGGCGGTGGCACGCCCAGCACCCTCAGCCCCGAAAGCCTCACCGCTATCTTCGCGGCCCTCCCGCGCACCTTCCGCGAAGTCACCATCGAAGCCGCCCCCGGCACACTCACAACGCAACGCGTCGCCCATTGGCGCGCCGTAGGAGTTAATCGCGTCTCGCTCGGTGTGCAATCCTTCGTCACCGAAGAACTGCGCCGCACCGGACGCCGCCACACAGCCGAGACAGTCGACACCGATATCGCTCTCCTACGCACTCATGGCATCGAAAATTTCAACATCGATCTCATCGCCGGCCTGCCCGGTCAGACCGCCGCTTCGTGGGACGAATCGCTCCACTGGATCGAGCGCCTCGCCCCTCCTCACGTCTCGGTCTATATGTTCGAAATCGATCAGGACAGCCACCTCGGCCAGGAAGTTCTACTCAACGGCAAGCGTTACGGCGCGCCCACTCTGCCTTCCGAAGAACTCACCGCCACACTCTACGAAACAGCCGTC
>JBBROT010000502.1:0-2765 GCA_038229155.1 Bryobacterales bacterium
CCCACGGGCGCAAGCTGCATCTTCGCCTTGGTTCCAATGCCGCTGCTGAGCGACATGCCTGGCGCGGATTGGCCCGCCATCACGCGCGACGTCAGAGAGCGCATCTTCGCGCGCCTCCGCCATGAGGGCATTCGCTTCGGCCAGGACGACATTCTGTTCGAGGAAGCCTGGACCCCCGAAGAGTGGGGCCGCCGCTTCGGTCTTCATGACGGATCCGCTTTCGGTGCCGCTCACACCCTGTTTCAGATGGGTCCATTTCGCGCCCGAAACTATTCGCGGGAGTTCCGCAATCTCTATTACGTCGGTGCCAGCACCACGCCTGGCACCGGCATGCCCATGGTGGTGTTAGGCGGCAAAATGACCGCCGAAAGGATTGTGTCGCATGCACATTGAGCGCACCGGCGCCGGCCCGCGCACCTTCCTCGGCCTGCATGGTTGGAGCGGCGACCGCAACACGTTTCAACCGTTGTTGACCGCTCTGCCGAAAGACGTGAGCTTCTACAGTGCAGACCTGCCCGGCTGCGGCCTCTCCTTACCGCCCCGCGAGTGGACTATCGCTGGCATCGCAAGCGAAATCGCAAGCGCCATCCGGGAACTACCGCCGCCCGTCACGCTGGTGGGCAATTGCAGCGGCGCGCTCTTGGGAATTGTTGCCGCCCAGCGCGTGGCTGCCCGCATCGAACGGCTGGTGCTGATCGATATGTTCGCTGTCTTCCCGTGGTATTTCCGCATCTTCCTTTCGCGCCCCATCGGCCCTGTGGCGTACGCCACAACATTCCGCAATCCGCTGGGACGGTGGTTCACGAACCTCTCCCTGCGCGCCAGGCGCACCCGCGACACCACACTCACCGGTGCCTTTGCGAAAGTGGATCACAGCATCACTTACAAGTACCTGCAACTCTTCGAAAATCTTCCGGGTCCCGAAACGTTTGCGGGCCTGACACAGCCTATCGATTTGCTCTATGGCGAGAAGACCTTTCAGGCCGTTCGCCAGTCCGTGCCGCGCTGGCAATCGGTGTGGCCGCAAGCCACAGCCACCTGCCTGAACGGTGCGGGCCATCTGCCCATTCAAGAAGCTACCGCTCAGTTGAGGGGTATTCTGTATCACAGGCAGCGGAACCGGCATCTGGAAAGCGACGCGCGAACGGAGGCACATGCCGGGTAACCACATCACCCATCGCGACCTGATCGAAACGGGCCTGGAACGCTTTCTCCCTAATGGGCGTTTGCTGGGGGCCAAGCGCCTGAACGAAGCCGTTCGTTACGCTATCTTCCCGGGCGGCAAACGCATGCGTCCGCTGCTGGCGTTGATGGGCGCGGAGGTTGCCGGCTGTTCAGCCGAAGAAGCGCTGCCAGCCGCCTGCGCGACCGAATACCTGCATGCCAGCTCTTTGATCTTCGACGACCTGCCCGCCATGGACGATGCAGACGTGCGCCGCGGTCGCTCCGCGCTCCACCTGCGATTCGGCGAAGATACCGCCCTGCTCACCGCGCTTGCCCTGCTGAATCAGACCTATGCCTTGTTCGGCACCGATCCCGCCTTGCTTCGCGAAGCCGTGGATTGCATCGGGGTCAACGGCATGATCGGCGGCCAGGCGGCTGACCTGGCAATTCGCGCGGCCGGTATGGCCAGCGAATGCGGGCGCGAAAGCCGCAACCGCAAGACCACCGGACTGATGCGCCTCACCATGACCGCCGGTGCCATGGCCGCGGGAGCAAGCACGCGCGATGTTCGCGTGCTTGCCCATTGCGGCGAGTGTTTCGGCGAAGCCTACCAGACTTATGACGATTTGCTGGATGAGTTCGGCGGCTGCGAACAAACCGGAAAGACCGCCCGGCAGGATGCCCGCCATCACCGCGCCAGCCACGTGGCCGAGTTCGGTATCGAAGCCAGCCGTCAGCACGTGTACGCGCTCACCGCTGAGGCGAAAGATTGCCTTCGTTCCCACTTCGGCGGTACCCGCGCAGTCTACACGCTGCTGTCTGCCATCAATGGTGTTATGAGCCACTCGGCGAACGCGGCCGGCCTGGTTAGCGCGTGATTCTGGCACTGGCTATCCTATTCTTCTTGCTTGCCTTGATGAACGCACTCTTCTGGCCGCGCGTGAGAAAGGCTGGCCCAATTGCCATTGGGGGACTCTCCGTGCTGATTCCCGCGCGCAATGAGGAATCGAACATAGCAGACTGTCTGCGCTCCGTGCTCTCGCAAGGAGCCGTCGTGAATGAAGTTCTTGTCTATGACGATCACTCCGTCGATTCCACCGCGCGCATCGCGGCCTCCACTGGCGATGTGCGCGTGAGAGTGCTCACGCCCGACGAACTGCCCTCAGGTTGGTACGGCAAGACATTCGCCTGCTCGCAGTTGTCCCGAACCGCCGCAAACAGGTGGCTGCTCTTCCTCGACGCGGATGCGCGCCTGGAGCCCGCTGCCTGCGCGCGCATGCTCTCAGAAGCCGCCCGGCGCGATCTGACGTTTCTTTCCTGTTGGCCCCGCTTCGTCACATTGAGTTGGCCGGAGCGTCTGCTGATGCCGATGCTGAACTTCGTCGTCTTCTCCGTTTTCCCCGGCCCGCTCTCCCCCTGGCGCGGCGACGCTTCACTCGGCCTGGCTCACGGCGCGTGCATGTTGATGGAGCGCCATGCTTACGCGCGTGTGGGCGGGCACACCGCGGTGCGCAATGAAATTTTCGAAGATACGCGCATGGCTCAGTTGTGGCGGCGCGCAGGCGAACGCGGGCTTTGCCTGGATGGCGCGTCAGTGATAA
>JBBROT010000503.1:0-2752 GCA_038229155.1 Bryobacterales bacterium
CCGCCCGTGGCTTCTTTATTTCAGGCAAGCGGTCGCTTTTGCGCTCTGGAAGGCCGGAGTTACAATTTGATGTACGTTTCGGCACAAAGGCTCGGTTGATTTAATACCGATCTTCTACCTTGGTTACTGGATTGCGAGGCGTGAGTTACGGTTTGAGTACCATTGAACGCCGGCGATTTCGAGGGACAGGAGACAGGAAATGAATCAGGTAGCTACATTAGACGCGCGGGTCAGGTCCCGCAGGAATTTCTTTGCCGGTGCGGGAGCGGTGCTGGCGACGGCGGGCATTGTCGGGAAACTGGAAGCTCAATCCACCGGCAATCCGGACGTTGACATTTTGAACTTCGCTTTGCGCCTGGAACGCCTGGAAGCATCGTTTTATCAGCAGGGTTTGCAGCGGTTTTCGGCGGCCGATTTTGCGAATGCCACGTTCGCGCGAACTTTCACGGCGGCTCAGGTCACGAGCGCGTACACCTACTTTCAAACGATCGCTTCGCATGAAATGACGCACGTGATGCAGATTTCGGCCACTATTCAAACGTTGGGCGGAACCCTGGCACCCGCCGATTGCTACGGCTTCCAGCCGTTCGGCGGCGATTTGCAGACCCTCCGCACCGTGGACAGCTTCATCGCCACCGCCGCCGTTTTGGAAAATACCGGCGTGATGGCGTATGACGGAGCCATTGCCTCCATTACCGCCCCGAATCTGAGAACCGTGGCCGCGACGATTGCGACTGTGGAAGCCCGGCATGCCTCCTATCTGAACCTGCTGAATGGCCAGAGCCCGTTCCCGAATGCATTTGACCCCACCGCGACGGCGAACGATATTCTGACGGCCGCTTCGAAGTTCCTGGCATCTTGCGCCGTGTTCCCGCCGAATGCGATTGCCGGCCCGCTTGGCCCCACGCCCGGCACATTCGTCACAACGTCTCAGAAAACAGGCTTCGCTCTGGACTCGACTTTGTCCACCACCGCCGATGGCTCGCCCGTGGTTTCTTACCTCTGGGAGACGGTGCTCGGTTCGAACGCCACAGTCCAGAATCCGCTGAATCCGCGGCCTACGGTGACGTTCAACGGCGGCCCTGGAATTTATGCGTTCTCGCTGATGATCACGGATCGCTACGGCAACAATTCGAACGCGTTCGTGAAAGTAAACTATACCGGCGTATAATCCGGTTGCGGTTCCCATTAAGCGGCGGCGGGCTTCACGGCCCTGCCGCCGCTTTATAGTTTCAGCAACTCCCGCAAGCGTTTCGTCTGCACGCGGCTAACAGGAATTTCAGCGGACTTTTTATCGCTCATTTTCAACTGGTAACCGGCGTTGAACCACGGCACCACTTCACGAATTTGGTTGATGTTCACTAAGTAAGACCGGTGCGTGCGCCAGAACACCGCAGGGTCTAAATTGGCCTGTAATTCGTCCAGAGTTTTATAGTTCGATTGCCCTTCCCCCTGCTGCGCCACCAAGCTAATTACGCCGCCATCGATGGTGGCGTAAATCAAATCGGCGGCATCTACGATAATATTGCGCGACCCGCTGCGGATCACTAGTTTCGGATGCGGAGCCGGCCCCTCCTGCGAGAAGCCGTTCGCGCTCGATCTCTCCTGAACCTGCTGCGACTGCTTTTCCTGTACATATCGCTGTGCGCGCTCGATGGTGGCCGCCAGGCGCAGTTTATCCACCGGTTTCAGAACGTAATCGAGTGCTTCCAGCTTGAACGCTTCCACGGCATATTGTTCGAAAGCCGTGGAAAAAATAAAATACGGCAGCTCTTCCGTTTCGCGATCGCGCAACTTGCGCACCACGCCGAGCCCATCGAGGCCGGGCATTTGCACATCGAGAAACGCGATATCGGGGTTCAATCGCTCAATCAGGCTGATGGCTTCGAGCCCATTGCGGCCCACGGCTAGCAACTCCACATCGGGGAAGTCTTTCAGAAGAAAAGTCAGTTCGCCGGAGGCAAGCGGCTCATCGTCGACGATAATCGCGCTCAAAGTAGGCGTCGCGCGTTCACGCATCGACTTGTTATGATAGCAAATTGCCGCGACCCGGCTGAGGGCACGCAAGTCTGGTAAGCCCAGCCGAAAAGCGGCGTCGTTACACGAAGGAGTACCTACACGGTTGGCTGACAACGAGAACAGAAAGATCGCGCCTGCTGAAGGCAAACTGGGAATACTGATCCCCGGAATGGGCGCGGTCTCCACAACGCTGATTGCGGGCGTGGAAGCCATCAAGCGAGGGCTTTCCGCACCCATCGGCAGTGTTACCCAGATGTCCGCCATCCGCTTGGGAAAGCGCACGGACAATAACTCGCCCAAGATCAAAGATTTCGTGCCGCTGGCAACGCTGGACGATTTGGCCTTCGGCTGCTGGGATATTTTTCCAGATAACTGCTATGAGGCGGCGCTGAATGCGGGAGTGCTGGATAAATCCACGCTGGCCACTTTGCGCGAACCTTTGGAGGCCATCAAGCCGATGCCGGCGGTCTTCGACAAAGAGTATGTGAAGCGAATCGATGGGCCGAACAAGAAAGCCGCCGGTTCGAAGCGCGACCATGCCGAAATGTTGATGGACGACATGCGCCAGTTCCAGCAGCGAACCGGTGCCACGCGCTTGGCAATGATCTGGTGCGGATCCACCGAAGTTTTCCATACTCCGGCCGCGGTCCATGCCACGCTCAAAGATTTCGAAACAGGCCTGCTGAATAACGATCCAGAGATTTCGCCCAGCCAGATTTACGCGTATGCCGCG
>JBBROT010000504.1:0-2734 GCA_038229155.1 Bryobacterales bacterium
GTTCGCGAGGCTCCATGGCTTGTAGGGCATCCTGTACGGCGGTGCCGGAAATTAATCCGCCTGGCGCGAGGATAGCGAGCCGCTCCACCAAGTGCTGCAATTGACGAACATTGCCCGGCCAGGTTTGTTCCTGCATGGTTTTCACGCCCGATTCCATCAGCCTGGCGGATTGGCTGTACCGCGCGTTGTAATGATCCAGATAGAACTTCGCCAGCAGAGGCACATCGCCCCGGCGCTCCCGCAGCGGTGGAATTTCAATCCGCACCACGTTCAAACGGAACCACAGATCTTCGCGAAACGTTTCCGCATCCACCATGTTCTGCAGGTTGCGATTCGTGGCCGCGATCACGCGCACGTCCACCGGCTTCGATCTCGAACTGCCCACCGGACGAATTTCGCGGCCCTGCATGAAGCGCAGCAGCTTCAATTGAAAATTCAGATCCACTTCACCGATTTCGTCCAGCAGCACGGTACCCTTGTTGGCCGCTTCGAAGACGCCGATACGGTCGCGGTCCGCACCCGTGAACGCGCCGCGCAGAGATCCGAAGAGTTCGCTTTCAATCAGCGTGGGCGCGATGGCCGCGCAATCCACCGGCACAAACGGCATGGCCGCGCGCTGGCTGTTGCGATGGATCATGCGGGCCACCAGTTCTTTACCCGTACCGGTTTCGCCTTCGATCAGAACCGTGGCATCGGTGGGAGCGACCAACGATACAGTCTTATAAATTTCGATCATGCCGCTGGAACTGCCGATCATCTCGGTATCCGGCATGTCGTCGATGGTGGTTTCCTTTTCGGTATCCACGCGGGAAGATTCGGCGCGGCGCACGGTTTCCAAAAGGCGGTCAAGCTCGAAGGGTTTTGCCAGATAATCGAACGCGCCGCCGCGAGTGGCTGCCATTACCGTCTCCATGGTGCCGCGCGCGGACATCAGAATCACCTGGCACTCCGGGTCCTGAGAGCGCGCGGCATTGAGCACATCGAGGCCGGTGCGGCTATCGATATACACGTCGGAAACCACCACCGGGAAGGAAGTGGCACTCAGCAGGTTCAGCGCTTCGCCCGTGGAAGAGGCCGCTTTCACGTCATAGCCTTCCAATTCCAGAAACGTGCTTAGCGTGGTGCGGACGCTGGCGTCGTCCTCAACCAACAAAAGCTTCGTCATGAGCTACCTCCCGTGAAATGCCGTCTTCCTGATCTTGATATTGCAGCCGGTAAAGCTTCCAATACAAGCCGCGCCCAGCCAGCAATTCCTGGTGCGTGCCGCTTTCCCGCAGACGCGCTTTGTGCATCACCAGGATACGATCCGCCCGCTGTATGGTGGAGAGCCGATGAGCGATCACGA
Source organism: Bryobacterales bacterium (assembly GCA_038229155.1). GTDB lineage: Bacteria > Acidobacteriota > Terriglobia > Bryobacterales > Bryobacteraceae > JALYXI01. The sequence goes on from JBBROT010000504.1 coordinate 1,346, forward strand.
TAGAGGTGCGGCCCTTCACCATCTGTTGCAAAGCGCGGCGCACGCGCAGTTCGGTTTCGGTATCGACGCTGCTGGTGGCTTCATCGAGGATCAGGAAGCGAGGCCGATGCGCCAGGGCTCTGGCGAAAGAGATGAGCTGCTTCTGGCCGGTGGAAAGAGAAGCTCCGCGTTCGCGAACAGGCTGATTGAAACCTTCGGGCAGGGTGCGAATGAAATCCGTGAGGTTCACTTGTTCGGCGGCATCGGCGATATCTTCCAGCCTCACGGATTCCGTGCCCAGGCGAATGTTATCGGCAATGGTTCCGGTGAAGAGGTAAGGGTCCTGAAGGACCACGCCAAAGTGGCGGCGCAACACCAGCGGATCCATATGCCGTATGTCCACGCCACCGATGCGTATCGAGCCGCGCCCCACATCGTAGAAGCGCAGCAGCAGGCTGACGATGGTGGTTTTACCCGCGCCGGTGTGGCCCACGATGGCGACCGTCTCGCCCGGGTGAATTGTGAAGCTCAGGTCGCGCAGCACCCAATCTTCGTCTTTGTAGGCGAACCAGACCCGGTCGAAAACAATGGAGGCTTCGGTATCGGGGAAAGGGGTGGCCGAGGCGGGTGCAACGATGGTAGCGGGCGTATCCAGCAGGTTGAAGATGCGCTCCGCCGAAGCCATGGCGGCTTGAAGAATGTTGTACTTTTCGCTCAGGTCTTGAATGGGCCGGAAGAAGCGCAGTCCGTACTGCAGGAACGCGATCATCACGCCCAGCGAAAGCAGACCGCCTTTCACGCGGAAGCCGCCGTAGGAGAGGATCATCGCCAGCGAAAGGTAGGCCAGAAACTCCACCACCGGATAGAACCAGCCGTACGCGCCGATACTATCCTTGAAGGCGATCATGTGCTGCTTGTTGATCTCTTCGAATTCGGCGATGCTCTTGTTTTCGCGATTGAACAGTTGCAGCACAGTCATGCCGGTGATGTGTTCCTGCAGGTAAGCATTGATGCCGGCGATGGCCACCCGAATGCGCCGGTAGCTGCCAGACACGCTGGCGCGAAAACGGGCAGTGGCCCACACCACCAAGGGCAGCACGGCCAGCATGATCACGGTAAGGCCGACGCTCATCCGCAGCATGGCGGCAACGATGAAGGCTAGGGTCAACAGGTCGCCCAGGATGGTGACCAGACCGGATGCGAACAGGTCGTTGAGCACATCCACGTCGGTGGTGAGGCGCGTCACAAGCCGGCCCACCGGGTTGCGATCGAAGAACTGCAGGTCCAGCTTTTGCATGTGGGCCATCAGCTCGCGCCGCAGATCGAACATGGCGAGCTGCCCGACGTATTGCATCAGGTACATTTGCGCGAACTCGGTGACGAAAATACCGGCCAGCACCCGCAGGTAGA
>JBBROT010000505.1:0-2726 GCA_038229155.1 Bryobacterales bacterium
CGGAACTTTGAAGCCATGGTCATCGCCAATGAAGGCGAGAACTTCAGCGTGGGGGCCAACCTGATGATGGTGCTGCTGGCCGCGCAGGAAGAAGAATGGGACGATTTGAACGCCGCGATCCAACGCTTCCAGCAGGCCAATATGGCTTTGAAGTACGCCACCAAACCAGTGGTGGCGGCCCCTTTCGCGCGTACGTTGGGGGGTGGATGCGAGATCGTCCTACACTCGGCGCGGGCGCAGGCTTCGGCGGAATTATACATGGGCCTGGTGGAAGTGGGCGTGGGCCTGATTCCGGGTGGGGGTGGTTGCAAAGAGCTTCTGCTGCGGCTCAAGGATCCACGCAAAGTGTTCGAGTTGATCGGCTATGGGAAAGTGTCTACCAGCGCCGATGACGCGAAGGCCATCGGGTTGTTGCATCGTAGCGATTCAATCACCATGAATCCGGAAAGGCTGATTGGCGATGCCAAGGCTCTGGCGCTGTCACTGGTTCCAAACTATTCGGCGGGCACTCCCCGGTCCGACATCAAAGTAGCGGGCGAGAGCGGATTCGCAATGTTGAAGCTGGGCGCATGGACCGCGCGGCAGGGACACTACATCTCGGACCACGATGTCGTCATTGCGGAGAAACTCGGCAACATCCTCACGGGCGGGCGGCTAACGGGTGAACAAACGGTCTCTGAACAATACCTGCTGGATCTCGAGCGTGAAGCGTTCCTGAGCCTGTGCGGAACCCGGAAGACCCAGGAACGCATGCAGTATATGCTTAAGACTGGCAAGCCACTCAGGAACTAATCAAATGCAAGAAGCTGTAATCATCGACTGCCTCCGCACGCCGGTTGGAAAAGCTCCAAAGGGCACGCTGCGCAATACACGCCCGGACGATCTGGCTGCTCTGGTCTTTCAGGCACTCCTGAAAAAGTATCCCCAAGTCCCCATCGACGAGATCGATGATGTGATCCTCGGCTGCGCCAACCCGGAAGCCGAATCGGGCATGAACGTTGCTCGCATCGCAGCTCTTCGCGCGGGGCTGCCCGATTCCGTGCCTGGCGTCACCATTAACCGGTTCTGCTCCTCCGGGCTGCAGTCGATCGCGATGGCGGCTGATCGCATCCGGTCGGGCGGCGCACAGATCATCATCGCCGGCGGAGCTGAATCTCTAAGCATGCTGCCGATGTCCGGTCACAAGTTCGCACCCAACCCATACATGGTGGACAACCATCCTGAAATCTACATGGGCATGGGGCTGACGGCGGAGCAGGTGACCCGCAAATACGGGGTGTCGCGCGAGGATGCGGATCAGTTCGCCTACCGCAGCCACCAGAACGCTCTGCGTGCCCAAGCCGAGGGCAACTTCGACGAAGAGCTGGTTCCGGTGGAAGTGGAGACTACCACGGTGGTGAACGGGAAGCCGCAGACCAAGAAGTCGATGTTCGCCAAGGATGAAGGCCCGCGTGCCGACACATCTGTCGAGGCGCTGGCTAAACTTCGGCCAGTGTTTCAAGCCGACGGAGCGGTGACGGCGGGCAACTCTTCGCAAACTAGCGATGGTGCGGCTGCGGCCATCGTCATGTCTGAAAAGAAGGCCAAACAGTTAGGTTTGAAGCCGCGCTTGCGGTACGTCAGCTTCGCCGTGGGCGGCGTGCCCCCTGAGATCATGGGCATGGGACCCGTAGTTGCAATCCCCAAGGCGCTTAAGATGGCGGATCTGGATCTCAGCGACATCGATGTCATCGAGCTGAACGAGGCCTTCGCGTGCCAGGCACTCGCGGTGATGCGTCGTGCCGGTGTCGATCCTGACAAAGTAAATCCGAACGGCGGCGCCATTGCACTGGGGCATCCACTGGGATGCACTGGGGCGAAGTTGACCGCCACCATTTTGCGCGAAATGCAGCGCCGGAAATCGCGCTACGGCATGGTAACGATGTGCATCGGCGGGGGCCAGGGCGCCGCTGGAATATTTGAATCGATGAACTAAAGGCTCACAGTGATGGCTACTTCCACTCTTGCACCAGAACAAGCGACAACCGTAAAGCATCAGGGCGGCTCTTTCCTGCTTGAAACCGCGACTCCCCAGGAGGTGTTTACTCCGGAAGATTTCACCGATGAGCATCGCGCCATCGGCCGCACTACAGAAGATTTCTGGAACAAAGAGGTCGCGCCGAATGTCGAAGCGATCCAACATCAGGAGCCAGGCCTGGCTATCTCGGTACTGCGGAAATCCGGTCAACTTGGCCTGACTGGTGTGATCCTGCCGGAAAAGTTCGGTGGCATGGAAATGGACCTCACGTCCGCCATGATTGTGGCGGAGGGTGTCTCGAAAGACGGGTCCTATTCCGGATGGCACGGCGCGCACACGGGCATCGGCACTTTGCCGTTGCTGTTGTTTGGTACGGAGGAGCAGAAGCGGCGATACCTTCCCAAGCTTGCGACGGCCGAAATGGTGGCCGCGTATTGCCTGAGCGAACCTCAGGCTGGGTCAGATGCGCTGGCGATTCGAACACGGGCCGATCTTAGCTCAGATGGAACGCACTACGTTCTGAACGGGCAGAAGATGTGGATCACCAATGGTGGCGGCGCCGATCTTTATACGATCTTCGCCAAGGTCGGCGGCGAAAAGTTCACAGCCTTTCTGGTTGAGCGCGGCTATCCTGGCGTCAATCCCGGCGCTGAAGAGAAGAAGATGGGCATCAAGGGCAGTTCCACCACGGCCATCTATCTGGACAACG
>JBBROT010000506.1:0-2724 GCA_038229155.1 Bryobacterales bacterium
AAACAGATCGGTCACCGTGGACGTCTGTGGGAGGACTTCGCCGGTCACGATCAGTTCGTTCAGGTCCAAAGACCCAAGCAGAACAACGCTGCCCTTTTCCGCGCCATTCACGGCTTTCAGGCTTTCCCGAAGCGGAGCCATCAACTTATCGCGCTCGCCGGCGGGCAGGCTCTGTTCCACATGATTGACCGCCTGGTCCAGTTTGGCGCGGTCTCCGGCTGGCTCCACAATGGTGATGCAAGGGCCCTTCGCGTCGGCAATTCGTCTCAATATGTCCATGCGTTCCAACAGAGCAATTTAAGTGCGAATCGTCAGTTCGTTAGAAATCGCACTACTTGCGCGCGACTTTCCACGCACGGTGTAGGTGACATTCCGCTTCAGGTTGTACAGGGCGCTTACGGGGAAATCGGCTTCGATGACTTGGCCCGGGCTGAGGCTTACTCGGTGCTCCGGAACATCACGCGCGGCATCGAACTGACGTTGGCCGAATGTGGCGAGTTCCGCGGGCGCGCCGTCTGGACCGGAAATTTCTAAAGTGAAGAAACGAAGCCAAGGGCCGATGGTCAATTCGCGATCGGCATCGCCAGCATTGCGCAGTGCCACTTCAATTCGCAAGGTTTCTTCCGGCGCCAACTCCAAACTGCTTGCGGCTATGGATACAGCAAGACTGTCGCTCTCCGCGCCCCATGAGCGTTTCTCTTTGCGCTCCCGCTCCCGGCGGCGGTCATTATTGCCCACCAGGAACCCCAGATTTCCGGCTACTTCAAGGAACGAATCGAAGAGGCTCATAGCGCGGCCCGTGTCTTCCAGGCGAACAAGACGATACCGGCGGCGACGCTAACGTTCAGCGAACTGATTTTGCCGGACATGGGAATGCGGATCAGCATGTCGCAGCCGTCGCGAACCTGCTGATGTAGCCCTTTGCCTTCCGCGCCCAGAACAATGGCTGCCGGTTCATTCCACTTCACGCGGTTGTAGTCTTCGGTGCCGCGCTCATCGACGCCGTAGATCCAGTAGCCGCGCTTCTTCAGGTTCTCCAGCGTGCGATTGATATTAGTAACGCGCGCAACGGGCAAATGCTCCAGGGCACCGGCCGCAGCCTTGGCAACGGTTTCTGTCAGACCGGCGGCGCGGCGCTCCGGAATCAGAATCGCCGCCGCCCCCGCCGCAGGAGCGGTGCGGATGATGGCACCTAAATTGTGCGGATCTTCCACGCCATCCAGAACCACAACCATCTGCCCTGTATCGGCAATCTTGTCGTAATCGGAATAATGAAATTCCGCGCCCAGGGCGACCACGCCTTGATGGGCCGCGCTTCCAGCCACGCGCTGCAGCGAACCGCGGTCTTCGAAACGAACTGGTGTTCCGGCGTCCCGAGCCAGGTCAACCAGCTCTTGAATGCGCGCACCGCCCGCACCCTTGGCGATGAGGATCCGGTCCAGAGGCCGCCCCGCGCGCAGGGCTTCCGCCACTGGATGTATTCCTATCAGTACACTCACGTTACCCTTATGTTCAGAGCTTATGGTACTGCGTCTACTGGTCTGTCTGTGGATCTCGCAGGCCCTCGCCGCGCAAGTGGTGAAGCAATTTCACGTGGAATATCGCAAGCAGCCATCCGGTGTTCACAAAGCCTTTCTGGTGAACGGTTATACGGCGGCGGCAACGGCCTACATTGCCCAGGCGACTTATCGTTTGGAAGGCAAGCAGCAGCCTACGGCGTGGGGCGGCGACAGCTATTCCTACTCGGATGGCGGAACGGAGGTGCCCGCGGGTTTCGAAGCGGAATCGAACGCGTTACCGGCGGGCGCGGTGCCGCTTACCAGCGGAGTGGTGGCCGTGATTTATGAAGATGGCTTTTCAGAAGGCGATCAGGATGTGGTGCAGATGCTGCTGGCGGGCAGGCGAAGATCTCTCGAAGATTTGAATGCGCTGCTGCCCGTGCTGGAGAAAGGCGCGGATCAGCCAGCGATCATCAAATGGTCCGCGGAGACGCGCAAGGCGGATTTGGCGGAGGCGGCGAAACTGGATGATCTGGTGACCGTTCCCGGAGTGAAGCACCAATACTTCATGTCGGCCGTTTCCGGATGGCTGGGGCGCGACCCGAAACCGGATGCCGACACTTACCGGCGTTGGCGGGCCAGACTGGCTGTCAGCAAACCGGCTTTATAGGTTGACGGTGCGTCTCGCGGCAATCTATAAACACGCTTAGGGAACGAACAATTCAAGCTTTACCTGGTACGTTGCCGTCTGCCCGGGCCTGAGTATTTCCATGCCCGTTTCCGCCCCGCCCCAAATCTTGCTGAAAGGCTCGGCGTAATTGAACTGGGGCTCCAGCACCACAAATTGTTTGTCCACGGGAGCATACACCTGAATAGCGTGAATTTCTGGAACCGACGCCGTGATACGAATGCCGTACTTGGCGGCGGGGTCGGTAATGGTGGAGACTGTAGCGCCGCTTGCATCTTTATCCAGATCGATAAATGTATCGTCCATGAAGAGCTTGCCTAGCGCGGCTCCCATGGGCGCGGAAAAATCGTAAGGCGTGTTAGTGAGGGGCACTTTGCCGCCAGTCGGCAGAACATCATCGTAGTTGTTTACAATGCCGCGCGACTTTGCCGGCAGGTGCAGCCGCGCCTGCGTGCGATCGCCAGAGGGCAGCGCGAAATAAGGATGCCAGCCGATGCCGATGGGCACGCTCTCCTGACCGATGTTGATTGCTTTCAC
>JBBROT010000507.1:0-2678 GCA_038229155.1 Bryobacterales bacterium
ATCGGGCGGGCGCTCTGCCGGCGCTTTGCCGCCGAAGGCGCACGCGCCGTTATCGTGGCGGACATCGATTTCCATAGCGCGGCCGAAACGGCGCGAACCATCGAGAACGGTGAATCGATGGCGGTCAATGTAGCGGCGGAGTCCGAGGTCGCTTCACTGGTGGATCACACCCTGAGAAAGCATGGGCAAATCGATCTGTTTTGTTCGAACGCCGGGATCGGCGTAGCGGGAGACTGCTGGACGCCCGATCACGAATGGCAGCGGATCTGGGAGATTAACGTGATGGCCCACGTCTTTGCGGCTCGGGCCGTGCTGCCCAGTATGCTCGCCCGGCGCGAAGGCTATCTGCTGCAAACCGTCTCCGCCGCGGGACTGCTTACTCAAATCGGATCCGCGCCTTACGCCGTAACCAAGCATGCCGCACTCGCGTTGGCCGAATGGCTTTCGATCACCTATGGCGACCGCGGGATCAAAGTTTCAGCGCTGTGTCCGCAAGGCGTGCTGACCAACATGCTGGAACGCGCCGAGTTCGGCGGTGGGGCGTTCCTGCGCGAAGGCGCGCTCCAACCCGAGCAGGTGGCCGAATCTGTGGTCCGGGGTTTGGAAGAAGAGAAATTCTTGATATTGCCGCACCCCGAGGTCGCCGAATACATTCAGCGCAAGGCAACGGATTACGATCGCTGGTTGCGCGGGATGCGGCGCCTGCAAGCCAAGATGGAGCAGGAACCGCTGCAGGCTAAGGTGGAGGCGTGATCGGCCGTACTGAACCGCGCGCGTGAGCAAGCCGAGGAGAACCGCCAGGTTGTCCCAAATCCACGGCGCCTGGGCTAGGTGCATAATTGACGTATGCCCACACACACCTCGCGCCGATCGTTTTTCGAAGGCGGCTTCGCAGCGGCTGCCGGAGTGCTCGCGTTCCCCAAACCGGGCTTGGCCGCCACCAGCCCCGAACCATCCGATCTCAAGCTCGGCGTGGCCAGCTACTCGTTCCGCGACTTTCAACGCAGCCTCGCTATCCAGAACACCAAGAAACTGGGCGTGCGCTACATCAATATTAAAGACATGCACCTGGCGCTAAACAGCACGCCGGAAGAGATCGCAAAGGCTCGTGCCGAGATCGACAAAGCGGGCCTCATCATTGAAGGCGGCGGCAACATCACCTTCGCGAAAGATGACGAGGCAGACATCCGAAGCAAGTTCGAATACGCGAAGCTTGCCGGCATGCCGGTGATCGTCTGCGCCCCCACCCACTCCACGCTGCCTAAGATGGAGAAGTTCGCGAAGGAGTACAACATCAAAATCGCCGTCCACAATCACGGACCCGAAGACAAGCACTTTCCGACGCCCCAAAGCGTATTGGAAGTGGTGAAAAATCTGGACCCCCGTTGCGGCTTGTGTATCGATATTGGCCACACCTCTCGAACCGGCGTGGATATTGTCGAGTCGATCCGCGAAGCCGGTCCCCGGCTGCACAGCATGCATGTCAAGGATCTAACCGACCCCAAAGGCAAGGACAGTCAGGTGCCGGTCGGCGACGGTGTGCTTCCGATTGTGGCCATTTTCAAAGAGCTGAAGCGCATGAATTATCAGGGCGGCGTGATGCTCGAATATGAAATCGACGCGTCCGACCCGATGCCCGGCATGCAGAAGAGCTTCTCCTACATGCGCGGCGTTCTGGCCGGGTTGCGGGGATAGCGCTCCCATGGTCGAACCTCAGATGGTGACCACTGCATTCGTGCTTGACGGATTCAAAGTGGTGCGTCACCTGGGCATTGTGCGGGGAATCATTGTGCGCTCGCGTTCCGTGTTCGGCACTATAGGCGCGAGCCTCCAGACGCTGGTGGGCGGCGACATTACTCTATTCACCAACCTCTGCGAAGAAACCCGCGCGCATGCCTTTGACCGGATGGCCCAACACGCGTCGCAGATGGGGGCCAACGCCATAATTGGCATGCGCTATGATGCAACCGAAGTGATGCAAGGAGTAACCGAGGTGCTGTGCTATGGCACGGCCGTAGTCGTGGAGCAGGTATGAGTATCGACCATAATCCGATGTTTCCCCCCGAGGTTCCCACCCCGGGTCAGACGCAGCATATCTCATCGCCGGTCCCGGTGGTCTATGAAAATGACGACGGCGGCCGGATGTCTCTGCGGACCTACGCGGCAATCCAGTTGCGCGTTCCCGATTCCGGGATCAAGTGGCTGGACACAATGATCCAACGCTCGCGGGAGTTGGACAAAGCCAGCTCCATTTTTGCCATGCAGCCGTAACGGCAGAGGCTGTACCTTCCCGCTCCACGCTAAACTTGTAGTGAATGGACGTTTACGAGGAGTTGGTCCGCCTCCGCCGCCTCGGCCAGAAATGCGCGCTTTGTACGATCGTCGAGGTCAATGGCTCCATCCCGAGTTACGAGAGCGCGAAGATGCTGGTGCGCGAGGATGGCTCGTTCGCCGGCACGATCGGCGGGGGTTGCGTCGAGGCTGAAGTTTGGAACGCGGCGCGCGAAGTGATGGAAACCGAGAAACCCCGCCACTTGACGTTCAGTCTCGGCCAGGAAGCCGCGTACGACAACGGGCTGATCTGCGGCGGGCAACTGAACGTGTTCGTGGAGGCCGTCATCCCTCAGCCGCACGCGTTCATCTTCGGCGCCGGCCACATCTCAAAGAGCCTTTCGAAA
>JBBROT010000508.1:0-2678 GCA_038229155.1 Bryobacterales bacterium
ATGAACGTGCAGTATGCGGTGAAGGACAGCATGGTGTATGTGATTGAAGTGAATCCGCGCGCCAGCCGCACCGTGCCTTTTGTCAGCAAGGCCACTGGCGTACCGCTTCCGAAGCTCGCCGTGGCGTTGATGCTGGGCCATAAGCTTCGCGATGTCACCACGCATACGGGCGTGCTGCCCGTGCCCCAAAGCTTTGTGAAGAGCCCGGTATTCCCCTTCAACAAATTTCCCGGCGTGGACCCCGCGCTGGGGCCGGAGATGCGCTCCACCGGCGAGGTGATGGGAGTGGGCCAGAGCTTCGGCGAAGCGTTCGCGAAGGCGCAGCTCAGCGCGGGCACGCCGCTTCCCGATAGCGGTACCGTCTTCATCAGCGTGAATGACCGCTTCAAGGCGGAGGGCGTGGAAGTGGCTCGCCGTTTTGCGGAACTTGGCTTCCTGTTAGTGGCCACGCGCGGCACGGCTGCGGCCATACGCAACGCCGGCATGACCTGCAAGACCGTCTTCAAGGTGAATGAAGGCCGCCCCAACGCGGTGGATCTGCTGAAGACCGGCACCGTGCAGCTTGTGATTTATACCGCCACGGGCGCGGTATCTTTTTCCGATGAGAAGGCTATCCGCCGCAGTGCCGTTCTTTACCGCATTCCCTGCATCACCACGCTCAGCGGAGCGCGCGCCGCCGCTGAAGCCGTCGCTTCCCGCCGCCGCGACCCCATCAGGGTGTGGAGCCTGCAGGAAATTCATGCAAAGGTAAACTAGCAACAGCGATCGCGCATGAAGTTCTTTTTAGACACAGCCAACCTGGACGAAATTCAACAAGCCACCGCGTGGGGAATTGTCGACGGCGTCACCACGAATCCGTCATTGATCGCGAAAGAAGGCTTGCCCTTCGCGGAACAAATCCGCCGCATTTGCGAACTTGTGAATGGCGATATCAGCGCGCCTGTGATATCGACAGATTTCGACGGCATGGTGCGCGAAGGCCTGGAACTGGCCGCGATTCATGACAACGTGGTGGTGAAATGCCCCATGACGCGCGATGGAATCCGTGCCACCGCCGCGCTTTCCGCCGCGGGCCACCGCGTAAATGTCACGCTGTGCTTTTCAGCGGCGCAAGCTTTGATTGCCGCCAAAGCCGGGGCCTATATCATCAGCCCGTTCGTCGGCAGGTTGGATGACATCGGCCAACCGGGCATGGATCTGATTCGGCAGATTGTCGCCATCTATAAAAATTACGGCTACCCCACGCAAGTGCTTGCCGCCTCCGTGCGCGGCCCGAACCAAGTGATTGAATGCGCGCTTGCCGGCGCTCATATGGTGACGCTGCCCCTGAAGACGATGGACCTTCTCTTCAGCCATCCGCTGACCGACCAAGGCCTGGAAAAATTTCTTGCCGATTACGGCCGCGTGTTCGACGAAGCGATCGCGTAAACCCGAGCCTCCGTGCAACTCCGTTTCCTGGCAACTGACGAAGCAGCAATTGTTCTGGGCTGTCTGGTGGTTGTGGGCGCGCTGGGTTGGGGCCTGCGTTCTCATTACAAGAACCGCCCTTCGCAGGCCGAACTGGAGCGCCGCCGCCGCGCCATGATCAATGCCCATGGCAAGATGGGCGACGCGCAGATTGTGGAAATTCAAGGTGCCGTGGCAATCTATTCCTATGGGGTGCGCGGCGTGGAATACACGGCCTCGCAGGACCTTTCAGCACTGCAAGCAAGCCTCCCCGCCGATCCCTGGATCATGGTGGGCCCGGCCACTTTGAAGTACGATCCGCGCAATCCCGCGAACTCCATCATCGTCTCCGAAAAGTGGTCCGGAATCCGGACGCGCTAAACTGAGTCATGAAAAAAGTCCTCCTCGCCGCGGCACTATTGTGCGCTGGCTACCTCATCGGTCAATCGACCGTTTCCACGCCTTCCACCGTGCTGCATGTCATCACGGTCAAATGGTCCAAAGATGCCACCCCCGCCCAGCGCCAGGCGGCCATTGACGGCGTGAAGACCATGGCACAGGCGTACCCCGGCATCAAGCGCGTCTGGCTGAAGACCATCAAGGTGCAGCCGCAGGATTACAGCGCCGCCATCGCCATGGAATTCGCGGATCGCAAAAGTTTTGAAGACTATGTGCAAGCGCCCGCCCACACGGAGTGGAAGAAGCTTTACGATCCGGCGCACGAAACCAGCACTACGCACGACCTGACAAACTAATGATCCAAAGCACCATTCCCGAAGGGCTCACCTTCGACGACGTACTGCTGGTGCCGGCGCACAGCGAAGTGTTGCCGGCCGATGCCGATACGCGCACGCGGCTAACGCGCAAGATCCCGCTCAACATCCCCATCGTGAGCGCGGCCATGGATACCGTCACCGAAAGCCAGCTTGCGATCGCGCTGGCGCAACAGGGCGGCATTGGGTTCATCCATCGCAATATGCCTATCGAGAGGCAGCGTGAAGAGATCGATCGCGTGAAGCGCAGTGAAAGCGGGATGATTGTGGACCCGGTCACCATTGAGCCGCACAAGAAGATTTCAGATGCGCTGGCGTTGATGGAGCGCTTCCGCATCTCCGGCGTGCCCGTCACTCTCGAAGGAAAGCTGGTGGGCATTCTCACGAATCGCGATCTGCGGTTCGAATCGCGCGCCGATATCCTCATCTCCGACGTGATGACGAAAGAGAACCTCATCA
>JBBROT010000509.1:0-2619 GCA_038229155.1 Bryobacterales bacterium
CGTATTACACTTCCGTCAATTTTCTGGATTATAACGTCGGCGTGGTGCTGGATAAGCTGCGGCAATTGCAATTAGAGAACGACACGCTGGTGGTCTACATGGCGGACCACGGCTACTGCCTGGGACAGCACGGGCGGTTCGAGAAGCATTGCGGGTACGATCCGGCGCTGCGGGTTCCGCTGATGTTTCGCTGGCCTGGCCGGGTGGCGCGGAATGTGGTGCGGGACTTTACAGAGTCCGTGGATGTGCCGCCCACGATTCTGGAGTTGCTGGGGGCCGATCCCCTGCCGGGCATGCAGGGGCAGAGTCTCCAGCATTACTTGGCGAGGAAGCGCCCCGCGAAGCCGCGCGCGTCGATTTTCAGTGAGTATCTGGAGAACGAAGAAGCGTTCCTGCGGACCGGGCGTTGGAAGTTGATCCATGGTAGCGGCAAACGGGAGCGCACCGATGGGTACAAGACGGACCATCCCAAACCGGGCCGCACCGTTCACCTGTATGATTTGGCGGCCGATCTGGGGGAGTTCCACAACGTGGCCGGCCAGCACAAGGATGTGGTCGCGCAGCTATCGGCGGAGATGCTGCGGCGCTTCCGGACGACGCATCCCGAGGCGGAGAGTGAGCCGTCCGGGTTGCTGCAAGAGGATGCGATTGAGTGGTACCTGCGTCCGCGCGATGTGGCCTAGGTCGGCAGCTATGAACGAAACAATGTTCCTCGTCGAGGACGCACCGGAAGCTGGCTTTTCCGCCCGGTCCCTGGGACATTCGATATTCACTGCGGCGGACACTGAACGAGATCTTCAGACAATGGTGAAGGATTCGCTTAGCTGCCATTTCGACGACGGCGAAGCCCCTAAGGTCATCCGGCTCTACTACGTTCGCGACGAAGTAATTCAAGCGTGAAGCTCCCCAAGGATTTGAGTGGCGCAGACCTCATTCGTCACTCAAGCGACTCGGCTACAAACAAACGCACCAGACTGGTAGCCAGGTTCGAATGACGATTTCAGTTTCACGGCAAGCTCATCTCCGTTCCGCTAGCAACGCAGATTCCGGCTGGAACTCTCGCTGCGCTGCTCTAAGGATGCGGCAACGCACCTGGAGACGACCGTCGACGATATTCTGAGCAAACTTCGTTAGAGAGGCTATTGAATAATCACGGGCGTGCGCACAAATCCGAACTTCTTCGCCAGTTCATCGATCACGTTTACCTGCGCAGTGTATTGCCCTGGCTTCAAATTCGCGAGCGGCAGTTCGAATGTAAATGCGACCGTGTTCGGGCGGTTGGTCGCGGTCCGGGTGAGGCGGATGGGCGCGGAGCTTTTGGCCTTGGCCGTGCCCCGGAACAGGCTGAGTTCGGCGTTCACGCTGTTCAACTTCTGCTCGGTTTCGGTGCCCGGGTCGTACACCTCAAAGTACACGTACATTTTCTGATCCGCCCGGAAGACCCGTGTAATGCTGGGCACCAGCTTCTGGCCGTCGTGTACCAGCGGATGCATCGCCAACAGTTTCTTGCTGGTGCCGGCCGTCCCCACGGTAGCGGTCAGCGCTTCCTTCTGGTTGCTCCACACCACCGAACTCAGGCGCAGAGAGCCGGCCTGCTTCGCGAAGTCGGGCACCGTGAATTTCGTGGCAAACGTTCCCATCTTGCCGGTCTGGTTTTCGCGGGCCAGGAACGTCAGCCGGTAATCGCCCGGCGAGAGCACGATGCCGGTATCGTACTGCAATTGCTTGCGGCTCAGCTTGGCGGCGTCGTCCTGATTCAGCTTGATGGTGATGCCATCGCGCACGCCCGTGACCAGCTTTCCGGCGCTATCGCGGATCTGGCCGATGAAGTCCAGATCGGTGGACGACCGCTTTGAGAGATCGATGGCCGAGCCGGGAATCTTCACCGAAATCGGCACGAAGTATTTATCTTTGCTCAAGCGGAAGTAATCGATTTCCAGAGCCATGGGCAGGTCCGTCACCGGATTGCCCAACGTAAGCGCCTCTTCCAGTTGCCGTTCCTTGTCGCTGGAATTGAACTTCTTAAAGGTTTTGTTCGCGTAGTAGCCGGGGCGATAATCCAGCTTGGCCTGCAGGTTTGGATTGTTCAATTTCACGCGAATCTTGCGGAACCGGCCATCGTCCACGCCGTTGGTGCTGTAATATCCCAGCAAGTAGTAGGTGCTGATATCTTTCTGCGCTTGCTGGATGCCCACGGTGAGATCGTTACTATCCAGCATGGCCTTCCCGCCGGTGTCCGATGCCAGGGTATCCAGCGTCTCCTGCTGGTTGTTGATCTTGTCGCGGGTTCCCTTTTGCGTGGACCCGGTGAAGATTCCGGTGCCCTTGGGGGAAGAAGTGCTGGCGTCCCCACCCAGCGGCATGGCGATTAATCCACGCGCATCAATGGGATAAAAAGCCACGTTGGCCTTGATGGCCGCGTTCACGGTGGAGCGCAACTGTGAGTCGTTCTCGGTGCCGGTCCGGCCCACCCCGCTCGAAAAATAGATCAATGCTTTCTTCTCAGAGAACGCCCCAAGTTGTTTGGCGGCCAATTCCAGGGCGCTCAATTTGCGGTCGGTATTGAAGACGTTGAACTCGGTTTCATCAGCCACGAAGGCTCCGCTGTCGTCCCCTTCC
>JBBROT010000510.1:0-2601 GCA_038229155.1 Bryobacterales bacterium
ATGAGCCGTACACCGCCGTTATCGCCCGGTATCACCTGGAAGCCTAGCACCTGGGCGTGGCCGCGTGAACCTTCTTTGAGGGAATAAGAAGAGACGAATCGCATGCTTTGCGGCTGGCCTTCGAAGAACGGCAGTTTTTGGTGATTTTCCAGTTCGGCGGAGGCGGGGATCAGGCCGTAAATCTGTTGCTCTAAGACCCTTTGCGCACCGGTGACGCGGCGGTTCGCCATCAGCTTCTCGTTCGCCTTGCCCATGGAGTTCAGGCCGATCCGGATGGCCCACATCATACCCAGCGTGAGCAGGCTGAGGAGCGAAACCGCGATCAGAACTTCAATCAGCGTAAGACCGGATTTTGGGTTGCGTAATTTCACGGGGCCAGGGGTATGGGAACAAGCGCGCGGCGGTAGCCTTCAAGCGGGAACGTGTGGCGCTGGCCTGCTTCGGTCCACCAGATTTCGAGTTGAATGCGCTGGAGCATGGGCGTGCCAGGGGGCGAGCCTGTCATAGTTTCAAACGCGGAGAGATGAGCGCGCCAGCCGCTGGAGGGATCGAACAAATCTTCAAGATCGGTGTTGGAGGGAACGCGGTGATTGGCGATGAGCTCGTCCATTTTGGAATGGGCGCGCATGACTGCCTGATCGTAGCCGGTGAGGCGGGAGGCATTGCGCATAGAGGTGCCGATACCGCCAAGAAGTGTCACGACAGCAATAGCCATGATGGTTGTCGCGACAAGGACTTCAAGGAGCGTGAAGCCAGATTGGGAAGCGCGGCGCATTACGTTTGAGGGACTCCTGTCACCGGGTCGATGCGGACAGTTTTATGAGCGCCGCGGCGGTTAAAAATGTCGATCGCGATAGCGGGAGGCGTACCGCCGGGCAGAAGGAGAAATTGAGTGGGCTGCTCGCCGGTGATTTTGATGTTGTTTTCGAGGGTAAGTTTGCGAGTGTAGCCGGCTTCGGAGGAATAGAGAGTCAGGGTGCTATCAGCGGGCGTCACGACGACTTCGATGGCCTGCTCGCGGCGCTCGGCACGGCCTTGGGCGGCGTTGAGGAAGCTGGCGATGGAATCAGCCGCGGAGCGGAGCTGGATGCTTTCGAGGCCAGCCGATACGGAGGGAAACGAGATGCCCGCGATGAGGCCGATGATGGCCATTACGATCAGCATCTCAATGAGGGTGACGCCGGATTGGGAACTGCCGCGCGTCACTTATTCGACCAGCTCAGGATGTCCGCGTTGATGCTATCGCCACCAGGCGCGCCATCGGCACCGAAGGAGCTGATATCGGGCTCATCGCCGTGATCGCCGGGGTATTTGTAGATGTAAGGATGGCCCCAGGGGTCATTCGGAACATCTTGCGGGAGGTAAGGGCCATTCCAGTTTTGCAGGTCACCGGGACGGTTGCGAAGGCCGTTGAGGCCTTGTTCGGTGGAAGGATACTGGCTGGTATCAAGCTTATAGCTACCGAGCGCGGTGGAGAAATTCTGGATCTGCGACCGGGCGGCAACCACGCGGGCTTTATCGCCATGCTTCAGCATGGTGGGCGCGACCAGGGCGGCGAACAACGCGATGATGGTGACTACCACCAGCATTTCGATGAGCGTGACGCCGGCTTGGCCGGAGCGTTTCTTGCGTCTTGTACTGAGTGCTTGCATAAATCTCCTAGACTGCGACTTCGTTGATGCTGGTGATGGCGAGCAGCATACTGAGGATCAGCGCGCCCACCAGGATACCCATGATCAGGATTATGGCCGGCTCAAAGAGCGAGGTGAAGCGACGTATGGCGGCGCGCGTATCGGCTTCGAAAATATCGGCAAGGCGCGAGAACATCTGATCGAGTTTGCCGGTTTCTTCGCCCACGGTAAGAAGATGCGCGGCGAGGGGTGGAAAGACGGCGGCTTTGCGAATGGGGGAAGCGATGCCTTCGCCCCGTTTGACGCCTTGCGCGACTTCGCGGAGCGCGCCGGAGATGGACTTGTTATTGAGGATGCCTGCCGAGATGTTGATGGATTGAACGAGGGGGACTGAGTTCGAAACCAGCGTGGACATGGCACGGGAAAAGCGCGCGGTTTCGGCCTTGCGGAGAGCGTCGCCGAGGAGGGGAACACGCAGACGAAGACGATCCCACCAGAGGCGGCCGCCGATGGTTGAGATGTACATGCGGAAACCGACGATGAGCGTAGTGAGACCGCCAGCGCCGACCCACCACCAGGTCTTGATGAACTTGCTGGTTTCAAGCATAAGCAGCGTAGGCAGGGGGATCTGCATGTGCGAATCTTCGAAGACGGAGGCGAAACGTGGGACGACGAAGGTAAGCAGGACCAGGATGGAGGCGAAGCCAACGAAGGTGAGCAGGCCGGGATACACCATGGAGGAAATGATGTAGCCGCGCAGATCGTCACGCGAGCGTTCGAATTCTGCGAGGCGTTCGAAGATTTGGGCGAGCGAGCCGCCTGCTTCACCAGCGCGCACCATGTTGACGAACAGGTCAGAGAAGTATTCGGGGTGGGTGCCGAGCGAATCGGCGAGGGAGCGGCCGCCTTTGAGGACGCGCAGAATGTCGAGAATGATGAAGCGGAAATGGGGGCGTTCCGTGATTTCAGC
>JBBROT010000511.1:0-2596 GCA_038229155.1 Bryobacterales bacterium
CGCTGAGGCGCTCCCGGCGATATAAGCAAGCCCCTCCACCGTCACGCCCGGCGGACACAACACCATCCGGCGAACCACTCCATCCAGTTCCATCAGAGTCAAGGCAGAGGTGGCAGCGGAAAAGGGCTCCAGTCCCAGGGTATCCTCCAGCCGCGCCACCACGATGGCGAAGCACAGAGAATCGAAGACCGGAATCAAGCAGCCGCAGGTCGCCCGTAAGGCGATCCCAGACGCTTGATGCCGATCTTCCGCCGCGCATTCCATTGCCGGAAAAAACGAAGCCACCCATGGCCTGGTTTGCGCGCGAACCAGGGCCCGGGAAGCACTATCGGCAAACGCATGATCAATGCCTTCCAGAAGCTTGACCTCCGTGCGAGGGTTTGGGCCATTCATGGCCTGAAGGTCTGCCAGGTAATCGAATTGTCCGGTGTCCGCCTTGGCGTTATTAGAATCGGCACAATCGTTAGCGATAAACAGCGGACGTTAACTGGATCGGTTTGTGCACCAGCAGCAAGTAGGCCGCCGCCGCAAGCAAAGTAAGCCCGGCGCTCAGCATCAGAGCCTGCGAGAAGCTGCCGGTGCGCTGCACGATCAACCCGGTGAGCGCCGGGGCCAGCGCGCCGCCCAGATAGCCGCCGAAATTCTGAATGGAGCCAAGCGACGCGGTGAACTGCCCGGGCGCGGCAATCGGGACGGTGGCCCATGCGGCGCTGCTCGCAATGTAAATCAGAAAAAGCGAGACGGAAATGAAGCCCAGGGCCGTCGCGTTGCCCTGGGCGAACACGGTTCCCATGGTGCAAGCGGAAATGCCGCATAAGGAGCTGGAGATCAATAATTTCCTCCCGCTCAGCGGAGTCCACCCGCGCCTGGTAAGAAAGTCACAGAGCCAGCCGCCGGTAAGCGCGCCCAGGAAACCGAAGAAGTAGGGGATCGCGGCCACCATCCCAACCTGCGCGATACTCATGTGGCGCTCATGCTCCAGGTAGTAAGGTAACCAGGCGGTATAGAGCCACAGGGTATAAACGGTGCCGAAGAAACCGGCGATCATGCCCCACGTAGTTTTATGGGCGAAGAGCTCTTTCCATTCGGCGAAAGTAGGTGGATGCGAGGTCGTGTTCTCATCCCCCTCCGTCAAGTAACGGCGCTCTTCCGGGGTAAGCTCAACCTCTGAAGGGTCGCGGTGAATGCTCCACCACACGGCTGCCAGCACCACTCCGGCCGCGCCAACAATGATGAACATCCAGCGCCAACTCAGTTTCAGCATAAGGAACGTAAGCAGCGGAACCGCGATGAAATTGCCTAGCGATGAAGCCGATTGGCAAAGTCCCGTGGCGAACCCGCGCTCACGAATGCCGAACCAGTCCCGTACCACGCGCGCGCCTCCTGGGAACAGGGGTGCTTCCCCCACACCCAAGGCGAAGCGCGCCACGATGAACAGGCCGAAGCTGGTGACAAAGCCGCCGGCCGCTTGTGCTATCGACCAGCTGAAGAGCCCCAAGCCCAGCAGTTTGCGTGGGCCATACCGATCAATGAGCGCCCCCACGGGCAGCTGCGCGATGGCATAGGCCCATAGAAAGGCGGAGAGCAGCAGTCCCATTTTTCCGACCGGTATTCCAAGCTCATCCTGAATCAGCTTGTTCGCGACGGATAAGGTGGCGCGATCGATGTAATTGAGCGCGCCACCCGTTATAAGCAGGGCGATGGACCATCGCTGGATTGAGATAATTCGCTCGGATCGTCCGCCCACCTCGCTCTTGTCTGCGCTCCGCTTTTCCGCCGGTGTTGGTATCACAATTCAGGATTCTAACAGGAAAACCTGCAACTATTTGCAGATGGGCGCGGACACCTTGATTCTTGTGGCGGCGAACGGGCGAAACGTAGTAGGCTCTTCGGAGGGAGCAACGATGAAACTTTTGATACTGACCTTGAGCGCTGTGACGATATTCGCGCAGCCGCCCCCCAAACAGCCCATGTCGTTCTTCGTCACCAGCGTTGGCATGGGAGACGGAGCCAACCTGGGCGGACTGGCGGGTGCGGACGCGCATTGCCAGAAGCTGGCCGCGGCCGCGGGCGCCGGCGACAAAACGTGGCATGCGTACCTGAGCACGCAGGCAGCGGGAGGAAAGCCAGCCGTGAATGCCCGCGACCGCATTGGCAAAGGTCCGTGGCATAACGCCAAGGGCGCGCAGATCGCGAAAGACTCCGCCGTTCTACATGGCGATACGCTTGAGTTGGCGCGCCAAGGTAATCTCATTACGAAGAACAACGCGCTGACCGAGAAGGCTGAACTGGTGAACGGCGTCGGCGATAAGCCAAACATGCATGACATCCTAACGGGGAGCCAGCCGGATGGCCGAGCTTACACCGACAGTGCGGACCATACTTGCAGCAACTGGACCAGCGATGGCGACGGCATAGCGCAGCTTGGCCATTCTGACCGCAATGGCGGGGGTATTTCGTGGAATTCCGTGCATCCTTCCAGCGGTTGCAGCCAGGCGAAACTGGTGGCGACCGGCGGTGCGGGTTTGTTTTACTGTTTTGTGCCAACCGGCAATTAAGGCAGCCGCCGCTTCGCCTGCGCGATCTCTTCCATCGC
>JBBROT010000512.1:0-2581 GCA_038229155.1 Bryobacterales bacterium
AAGAGTGCTGATACTGGCCGTATCATGGATCATGCCGAACCATGATGATGGCAAGCCCATCCAATCGCGCAACCAGCCGAGGGTTACCTGTTCGAGTTCGGTCAACGCGGGCGATGTTTTCCAGAGGATGCCGTTCGCATTCAAGCCTGCGGCCAGCATCTCGCCCAGAATCCCGGGGCCGGAAGCGGTGTTCGCAAAGTATGCCATGAAGCCCGGCGAGTTCCAATGTGTCAAACCCGGCACGATGGTCTGGTCGAAATCGTGAAGAATGGCTTCCATGGCTTCACCATGTTCTGGACCCTGCGGCGCCAGCGTGTCGGTCACTTCACCGGGCTTCACGCGCGAGAGCACGGGATAACGCTCGGGATGCTGCTGATAGTCGGCGAGCCAATCGACGACCGTGTGACCCATGCGGCGGAATTCGTCAGGCGACATATGCTTTAGCTTTTCCGTTTCTCCGGTCCCGCCGGTGGCAGCGTCTTACTCCAAGCCGCGAACCAGGTTTTGAATTCTTCGAGTATGATGCACTTCTCGCGATCGAGCGGCACGGCCAGAGGGCCTGTTTTCAACTTTCGCAAACCCGCCGCGACCTTAACGCCCACCGGTGTCGGGAACTGGTCGATCCGCTCGATGAACTCCATGAGTTGCGATTCGAGCGCGTCCGATGGCGCGCGATCGAGAGCGGCCAGCAACTCCGGCACCGCGCACGCGCAACCGGAGACGACGCCTTCCGCGCCGCTGGCTCGTGCCCATCGGGCCAAGCGATCATTGCCGCAAAGCAACGTGAACTCAGCTTCTTTCTTGAACGCCAGCAGTTGTTCGAAGTACGGCTGATCGCCGCTGGAATCTTTGATGCCGGCGAACTGTCCCGTCGCGAGCAATGCGGTTGCGGACTTGATCGCGATGGGGTTAGTGAACTGCGGGATGTTGTAAAGGAACACCGGAATCCGTTTCGGCACCTGTTCGCGAAAGCGGAAATAGAACTCCAAAACGTCGTCCTGGCCGTACTGGAAGAAGTAGGGCGGCATGAGCAGCAAGCCAGCCGCGCCGGAGCCGACAGCTTCGGAAGCCAACTCCACCGCGCCATCGAGCGTGGAGTGAGAGACTCCCGCAAGAATGGGCACGCGGCTGCGTTTGACGCCGAGATGAACCAGGCGGATGCGATCCGCAAACGGCACGTTCAGGAATTCGCCGGTGGACCCGAGAAGGCAGATGGCATCGACACCGCCTTTGCAGAGAAAGTCGATCAGGTCCAGCATGGCGCCCACATCGGCTTCATGTCCCTCGGCCCGATGAGGCGTGATTGCGGCGGCACAAACCCCCGAGAAGATGCCCAAGTCTGATTAGGTTATCATCTGCCGAAGATCTTCAAGGTTCAAACGGCCCGTATAGATAGCCATCCCGAGGGCGGCGTTGACGTCGATCTGGAGCAGCGCGCGGACGTCATCGAGGGTGGTGATCCCGCCGGCCGCGGTGAGTTCGCGCGTCGTGGCTTGGCGAAGACGCCGGAACCAATCTAGGTCGGTGCCTTGCATCATGCCTTCCTTATCGACATAGGTGCAGAGGAAGCCGGAACAATAGGGCTCCAGGGAGCGGATGACCTCTTCGGCGTTGAAGTCCATGGACTGGCTCCAGCCTTTCACCACGATGCGGCCTTCGCGCGAATCGAGCGCGATGACGAGGCGCTCCGGGCTGACGGCCTGGGCAATATTTTCGAGCAGGGGATGGTTCGCTCCAGTCGCGGTGAAGGCGGCGGTGCCCACGATGATGCGGTGCGCGCCCTGGTCAAGCAGGGTGCGAGCACGGTCAGCAGTGCGCACGCCGCCGCCGATTCGCGTTCTCGCATTGGCCGCGAGCAATTGGACCAGATCGTCGTTCGCGCCGTTGCCCATGGCGGCATTGAGGTCGATGACTTGGATTTCGGGAAAGCCCTGGAAGCGTTCCAGCATGGCGAGGGGCGAATCGCCCTCGAGCGCTTTTTCGCGGCCCTGGATGAGTTGGACGACTTTGCCGTCCATGAGATCGATACACGGGAAGATCATGATGTTTTGCGAACGACGATGCCGGAGGCGGCGAGAGATTCTTTGAGCAGCGCGACGGTGTAAGTTCCGTAATGGAAGATGGACGCGGCGAGGGCGGCGTCGGCATGGCCGGTGGTGAAGACCTCGCGAAAGTCTTCCGGCTTCCCCGCCCCGCCCGAGGCGATGACAGGCACTCCCGTGGCGGCGGAGACGGCGGCGGTAAGTGGACAATCGAAGCCGGTTTGCACGCCATCGGTATCCATCGAAGTGAGCAGAATTTCGCCTGCGCCGAGAGACTCGCCTTGCGCCGCCCACTCGACGGCGTCGATACCTTCATCATCGCGGCCACCGCGCGTGAAGACGTTCCAGCGGGAGTTGATGTTGCGGCGCGCGTCGATTGCCAGGACGACAGCTTGTGAGCCGAACTCTTCGCTGAGTTCGGTTAGTAGTGCGGGCCGGCGGATGGCGGCAGTGTTGAGCGAGACTTTGTCGGCACCCGATTTCAGAATGAGACGCGCGTCAGCCACACTGCGGATTCCACCGCCCACCGTGAGCGGGAT
>JBBROT010000513.1:0-2550 GCA_038229155.1 Bryobacterales bacterium
CTAATGTTCAAGAGCTTATGGTACTGCGATTACTTACGCTACTGTTGATTGCCGGCGGCCTGAGGGCTCAGGTGGTGAAGCAATTTCATGTGGAATATCGTAAGCAGCCAACCGGCATCTTCACGGCTTTCTTAGTGAACAAGTATGCGAAGGCGGCAGCGACGGCCTATATTGCGCAGGCCACCTATCGGGTGGAAGGCAGGCAACAACCCACGGCATGGGGCGGGGATAGCTTCTCTTACCCGGATGGCGGCACAGAGGTGCCTTCGGGGTTCGAATCGGAATCGAACAGCTTGCCCGCTGGGGCGGTGCCGCTCACCAGCGGAGTGATTGCGGTGATCTACCAAGACGGTTTTTCGGAAGGCGATGAGAATGTGGTGCAGATGATGCTGGCGGGAAGAAGACGCGCACTTTCGGACGCGGGCGCGGTGCTGACGGCGCTTGAGAAGAGTTCGGACAAAGCCGAGCTGATGAAAGTTGGGGCGGCTTTGCGGGCGGCGGACTTGCGGGAAGCGGCGAATCTGGATGACTTGATTACTGTACCGGGAGTGAAGCATCAATACTTCATGACGGCGGTTCCGGCGTGGCTGGCGCGTGACCAGAAACCGGAAGCCGCCACATATCGACGATGGCGTGCGCGGCTGGCGGTGAGCAAACCGGCGCTCTAGAAGGGAGTTATTTGAGCTGCTTGCGGTGCTTCAGATCGAAGCTGTCACCGCTTTTTAGAAAGTACATTTCCGCTCCGGCGGTTGTGATGGCGACCTTGCTTTTCCCGAGAACCGTGAAGCGATTGCGCGCGACCAGGATCGCGGTTCCTTCATCGATTCCAATGCCAAGGAGTTCGGGATGCGCTTTGACCACCGCGCCCATGTCACGCTCCCGCTTGCGAGTGAGAATGTGTTGATCGATGGCGGCATGCTTGAGAAAGCCCATGCCGATCTCGTATCCGGGGGCCATCATGAGTTCGTTACCAGCACGCGCGCCGCGAACCAGATAAGAGCCCTGGATGGTGGCACCGGCGGAGGAACCGCCTACCACGCCACCGCGCTTCAGCAGCGCTTCGATCTCTTTCTGCGTGCGGGTGTTCAGGTACGAATCCACCAGATGCCACTGGCGGCCGCCCACGAGCCAGACCGCGCGCGCGGAACGAATCGGCGCGGTGAAGCCTGGTGAATCCGCCCGCGCCTTATCGTTTGTGTGCAGCAGCGTGAGGTGTGTGGCACCGGCTTTTCCAAGGAACGTTTTCGCCAGATAATACGGCTTGTACTCTTCCACGCCGTCCGCCGTTGGGATGACGACAATAGGCGCGTCCTTGCCGCCGGCGAGCGCGAAGAACTTATCCACCAGTTCCGGACCGAGCGTGCCGCCACCAACAATCATGAGCGTGCCGTGCGCGGGTCCTTCGGTGGCGGCGAGACAAGCGGATGCGATGAGTAATAACGCCGGAAGAACCGTTTTGGTTTTCATTGAAATAATTAGAATAGACCGGTTGCGAATGCGGTCTGCTGCCCCATTTCCCGCAAGATGTTTTTCAGGAGAGATAGGCGCTTGCCGTCGAACTCTTCTTCAGTCATAGCGGCCACTTCCACTCGCGCGCCACGGCACAAGAATGCATGAAACTCGCAGCCCATTGCCGGGGTGATCCTTTCCACCCGCCAATCCGTTTTTTGCATGCGCGCCAATTCCAGGAGGATCAGTTCGAAACTGGACGGGGAAAATTTCCAGACATGCAGATCCACATAAGCTGCGCCGGGTTCGGTGCTGAGCGCACCGAGTTTGTTCATCGCAACAGAAAACGGGTTCGACAACCGTAAACCCGCGACAGGTTCCTGGCCCCAGGCACCTTTCCCGTCATTGAACACGGTATAGCACCAGTGCTCATAGGCAGTGCGTCGCGAGTGCCGGCTGCGCTGAAGTTCGTGTGCCTCAAGGACATCGGATGTCATGGAGAGCGGCCTGAAATAATCGAAACAGAATCGCTTGTCGGGAACGGCAAGTATGACTTTCCCAGTTGGGCTTGCCACGATCTCAGCGGCCCGAAGAAACGCGATCAGGTCCGGGACATGCTCAATCACGTGGCTGGCGATGAGGGCATCGAACGAGCCGTGAGACTCGGTGGGGATGGCATCGGCTATCGAGCCTTCTGTCCAGACGAAATCGACTTCTTCAATCCGATCCACCCAGACGTCCGGCTCACACCGATACTTCTCCACCAGATATTCACGATCGGCATGGTCTACAATTTTCGTGTTCCAACCATCGCTACGGGGAGCGATTGGGCTGTAGCTTGCCCCCACCTCCAGAAGCTTCGCGGTGGAGGGAACGCCGTCAAGGAGCGAGCGCGCACGCTGCGCCTGGCCGTTCCGAATCAGCAGACGATTTTTAATTCCGGCCCAAGGCTTTACGCGGCGCGAGGGATTGCTTGTTTCGGTAAATACGCCATCCAAAGAGAGATTTGGATTGTAAAAAGGATCTTCGCGAAACGGCGCGGCTTCCGATCCTTCAACGCTGCCGGTTGCCGGCGAATGACTGATTCGCACCACTTCCGTA
>JBBROT010000514.1:0-2543 GCA_038229155.1 Bryobacterales bacterium
AACCTGGATCTGCTCGCCACCCAAATTGCAGAATTCCACCCCGCCCGCGTCACGGTACCTGAGCCGGATCGCCTGGCCGAACTCCTGCGTCAGCGCGGCATCCCCGTCCCCGATCTCACCGGCTCCCTGGTTGCCATTTCCACAGACCGCGAAGTAGACGCCGTCATATCGGCCATCGTGGGAGTGGCCGGCCTCGAAGCCACTTACGAAGCCGCGCGCGCCGGCAAGCGCATCGGCCTCGCGAACAAAGAGTCACTCGTCTCGGCCGGAGCCCTGGTGATGGGCGCGGTGCGGGCTTCCGGCGCGGAACTCATCCCCGTCGATAGCGAACACAATGGCGCGCACCAGTGTTTGCGCGCGGGCCGGCGCAGCGAAGTCACCCGCCTGCTGCTCACCGCGTCCGGTGGCCCTTTCCGCACGACGCCCGCCGCCGATTTCGCATCTTTAACTCCCGCGCAAGCCTTGAAACATCCAACCTGGAAGATGGGAAACCGCATCACCATCGATTCCGCAACGCTCATGAACAAGGGCTTCGAAGTCATTGAGGCCTGCTGGCTGTTCGATTTCAAGGCCTCCGAAGTCGACGTTGTGGTCCATCCGCAATCCTCCGTACACGCGATGGTGGAATATAATGATGGCAGCGTGGTGGCGCAAATCTCCGCGACCGATATGCGCATGCCCATCCAATACGCGCTCACCTGGCCGGAACGGGCCGCGGCTCCGGTTCCCAAAATCGATTGGCGAGAGCCCCGCACCTGGACTTTCGAAGCGCCCGATTTCGCCCGATTCCCCGCCCTGCGCTTGGCCTACAGCGCTTTTGAGTCGGGGGGCACCGCTACCTGCACCCTAAACGCGGCGGACGAAGTGGCCGTTGCCGCATTCCTCGAAGAACGTATCCCTTTTCCCGCCATCGCGTCCATCATAGAAGATACGCTGTCACGCGTCCCCGCGCGCAACGCCCATTCGGTTGCGGATATCCTGGAAATAGACGGCGAAAGCCGCGCTGTAGCGCGCCGGTTGGTTGCGGCGCGAAAGGTTTAAACGGTTATGGCGGCACTCCACAACATCGCTTGGCTGCTGGTTCTGATCGGTGTCATGATCCTGGTCCATGAACTGGGCCATTTTTGGGCGGCGCGTTTCTTCAACGTGCGCGTGGATGTTTTCAGTTTTGGTTTTGGACCCAGGCTCTTCGGTTTCAAGCGCGGCGAGACCGATTACCGGCTGTCGGCGGTCCTGTTCGGCGGCTACGTCAAGATGGCGGGAGATCAGCCAGGTGAAGAAAATTCAGACGATCCGCGTGCCTTCCTGAACAAGCCCCGCTGGCAGCGGTTGATCATCGCCGCAGCCGGGCCAGCCATGAATATTCTGCTCTCCATCGGCATTCTGGCCGGTCTCTTCATGGTGCATTACCAGAAGGTGGTTCAGGATGGCCCGTCGGTGATCGGCCACGTGGAAAAGAATTCGGCAGCCGCGAAGGCGGGCCTCGAAGCGGGCGACACCATCTCGCGCTTCGACGGCAAACAGAATCCAAGCTGGGAAGACATCACGCTGAAGACCGTCGAAAGCGCCTACAAGGCGCTCGACATCACGGTCACCCGCGGTGGCCGCCCTATCGAAACGCGCATCACTCCGCTGCTGGACGATAAGGAAGGAATCGGAGACGCCGGCTGGGATGAGGATGGCCCCATCGAAGCGTACAGCGTTTCCGCCGGAATGCCCGCACAGAAGGCCGGCATCGAAGCGGGCGACCTGCTGCTTTCTATTGACGGCAAACCCGTCCGCAGCCGCTACACCCTGCTCGAGAGTATCCGCCAATCCGGCGGCAAGACGGTCACCGTTCAGGTGGATCGCAAGGGCCAGCAGCTCACCTTCCCGGTCACGCCCATTTTTTCGAAGGCGGACGGCAAGCCGCGCTTCATGATCGGCGTGGCCCCTGACCTGAAACGCCACATCTTCAGCGGCAAGCTTTCCTTCCCCGACGCCATAGCCGAATCCGTCCGGCAAAACACCAAGAACGCCACACTGATTGTCGGCTTTCTCAAGGGCATGCTCGAACGCCGCCTGCCGGCGAAATCGCTCGAAGGCCCCATCGGCATCGCGCGCCGCTCCGGCGAGGCGGCCAGCCAGGGCCCGGTCGCCTTCCTCGCGCTCATGACGGTGGTGAGCCTGAATCTGGCGATCTTCAATCTGCTTCCTATTCCTATCCTCGACGGCGGCATGATCGTGCTGCTGCTGGTGGAAATGGTGATGGGCCGCGACGTCAGCATGGCGGCTAAAGAAAACATCCTGAAGGTGGGCTTCGTCTTCCTCATGATGGTAGTGGTGCTGGTTCTCTACAACGACATTTCCAAACTGATTTCTTAATCTCCAGGCCCCCGATGAGTGAACGCGTCGACCTGAAGACGCTCTCCGTCCGGGAGAGCGAACAAGTGGAATGGAAAAAAAACGTTGCCGATCCCGAGGATGTAGTCAAGACCCTTTCTTCGTTCGCCAACGATTGGGCCAATCTCGGCGGCGGCTACGTGGTCTGCGGGGCGCGCGAA
>JBBROT010000515.1:0-2532 GCA_038229155.1 Bryobacterales bacterium
CCCGGCGTGCTGCTTCTTTAATAGCGTAGGAACCGGCCAGCTTGAATGCCATTTCCGAGGAATCGACATCGTGATAGCTCCCGTCATACAGGATGGCGCGCACGTCCGACATGGGGAAGCCCGCCATAATGCCGCGCTCAAGCGCCTCACGCATCCCGGCTTCAGCGGGCGCGATATATTCCTTCGGAATTGCGCCGCCGAAAATCTCATTGACGAACTCAAACCCAGTGCCCGACGGCAGCGGCTCGACACGGATCTTGACTACGGCGTACTGACCCTTGCCACCGGTCTGCTTCACCTGACGGCCTTCAGCCTCAGCCTTCTTACGAATGGTTTCGCGATAGGCGACCTGCGGCTTGCCGACATTGGCGGCAACGCCGAATTCGCGCATCATTCGATCCACGATAATTTCGAGGTGCAACTCACCCATGCCGGAAAGAATGGTCTGCCCGGTTTCGGGGTCCGTAGCCACGCGGAACGTGGGATCTTCCATCGCCAGCTTCTGGATTGCCATACCCATTTTTTCCTGATCCGCTTTGGTCTTCGGCTCGACAGCGAGCTGAATAACCGGAATGGGAAAATCGATCGGCTCGAGCGTAATGGGCGAATCTTCGTCGCAAATGGTGTCCCCGGTGGTGACATTCTTGAGGCCGACAGCGGCGCAGATATCCCCCGAGAAAATATCGGTAATTTCTTCGCGCTTATTGGCATGCATGCGAAGCAAACGACCGACGCGTTCTTTGCGGCCCTTGTTGACCGTGTAAATGGTGTCGCCCGCGTTCAACTTACCGGAATAGACCCGGAAAAACGCCAACTGGCCGACAAACGGGTCGGTCATGATCTTGAAAACCAGCCCCGCGAAAGGCTCGGAATCGGCGGCTTTGCGCGTTAACACGATTTCTGGATTATCAACATCGTGCCCTTCAACTGAGGGAATATCGAGCGGCGAGGGAAGGTAATCGACTACGGCGTCCAGCATAGTCTGGACACCCTTGTTCTTAAACGAAGACCCGCAGATGACCGGGAAAATCTTCATCAGGATGGTGGCTTTCCGGATGCCCGCCTTGATTTCCGCGGGGGTGACCGCTTCTCCATTCACAAATTTTTCGAACAGAACGTCGTCCGACTCAGAAACGGCCTCAATCATCGCTTCGCGATATTGAGCGGCCTTCTCTTTCATGTTCTCGGGAATTTCGACGATGTCGAATTTCGCGCCCAGCGTTTCATCGCGCCAGATGACGGCGTTCATTTCAACGAGGTCGACAATGCCCTTGAAGTGCTCTTCCGCGCCCACGGGTAACTGAATCGGCACCGGACGCGCCTTCAGACGGTCCACGATGGTGTCGACGGAGTGATAGAAATCGGCACCGACGCGATCCATCTTGTTGATAAAACAAAGCCTCGGAACGCTGTACTTATCGGCTTGCCGCCAAACTGTTTCCGATTGCGGCTGAACACCGGCGACCGCGTCGAACACCGCCACCGCGCCATCCAGAACACGCAACGACCGCTCCACTTCCGCGGTGAAATCGACGTGGCCCGGCGTATCGATAATATTGATTTGAATATCTTTCCAGTGGCAGGTAGTCGCGGCGCTGGTGATGGTGATTCCGCGCTCCTGCTCCTGCGCCATCCAGTCCATCGTGGCAGTGCCTTCATGCACTTCGCCGATTTTGTGGGTGCGACCGGTGTAATAGAGGATGCGCTCTGTCGTGGTGGTCTTACCGGCGTCGATA
This sequence comes from Bryobacterales bacterium, assembly GCA_038229155.1. Lineage (GTDB taxonomy): Bacteria > Acidobacteriota > Terriglobia > Bryobacterales > Bryobacteraceae > JALYXI01. Next base: position 1,737 of record JBBROT010000515.1, read on the forward strand.
TGCGCGGCAATGCCGATGTTTCTCATCCTCTCTAGCGGTACGATTCGTGGCATAAATCTATTAGATTCTTCTCGTCAGATAAGTCTTAACTACCACCGGTAGTGCGCGAAAGCCTTATTGGCTTCGGCCATACGGTGGACATCGTCACGCTTCTTGATTGCTCCGCCGCGCATGTTTGCCGCGTCGTTCAACTCATTGGCAAGCTTTTCCGGCATGCCCTTTTCCGCGCGGCCCCTCGCATTTGAAAGCAGCCAGCGGATAGCCAGGCTGGTGCGGCGATTCTGCGGAACCTCAATCGGCACCTGATAATTGGCACCGCCCACGCGCCGGGTCTTCACCTCAAGCAGCGGCTTGCAGTTTTCGACAGCTTTTTTGAACACCTTGACCGGATCGTCATTCGCCCGATCTTTCAACTTGTCCATGGAGGCGTAGAAGATTTTTTGCGACGTCATCTTCTTGCCGTCCCACATCATGGAACAGATAAATTTCTCGACCAGTGTCGAGGCAAATACCGGATCCGGCAGCACTTCGCGATTTTCAACTCTTCGTCGGCGTGGCATGAATTAGTCGATTCCTACTTAGTTGCGGCTTTCGGACGCTTGGCTCCGTATTTGGAGCGGCTTTGCTTGCGGTTGGCCACGCCGGCCGTATCGAGCGCACCGCGGACCACGTGATAGCGCACACCGGGAAGATCTTTCACACGGCCGCCGCGGATGAGCACAATGGAATGCTCCTGCAGATTGTGGCCGACACCGGGGATATAAGTAGTTACCTCAATTCCATTCGTCAGGCGAAC
>JBBROT010000516.1:0-2532 GCA_038229155.1 Bryobacterales bacterium
CAACTGAGCTAGGGTGGCTAACGTTTCTGGCAGGAGACTCCTCTTTTATATCACGCTAGAATCAGGAACATGAAGCTTCTCCCCCTTGCCGCGGTTTTGAGCTGCGCTTTGCTCAGTGCCCAGGTGCAGACCTTTTCCACTTCCGCCGGGCCGGTGAAAATCACGCCCATCCTCCATGCCAGCTTCATGCTTGAAGCCAACGGCCAGGTCATCCAGGTGGACCCGGCGAAGCCCGCGAAGTTCGACGGGCTCCCCAAAGCCGACATGGTTCTGCTCACCGATATTCACGGCGATCATATGGACCCCAGCTCCATCGCGGCGGTCTCGAAACCCGGCACCGTTATCTGGGCTCCCGCGGCAGTCGCGAAGACGGTCACCGCGGCACAGGTAATCTCAAACGGCGAGACCAGGACCTGGAACGGTTTCACCATTTCCGCCGTGCCGATGCACAACGAAAAGCGCGGGCCTTCGGAAGGCAAGCTTTACCACGATAAAGGCCGCGGCAATGGCTATGTGATCGCCTACGGCGGCAAACGCTTTTACATCTCAGGCGATACCGAAGGCATTCCCGAAATGCGCGCGCTCAAGAATATCGATGTCGCGTTTGTCTGCATGAATCTGCCGTACACCATGCCTCCTGAAGAAGCGGCCTCGGCGGTGAAAGCTTTCCACCCCGCCATCGTGATTCCGTACCACTATCGGGGCAGCGATTTGACGGTGTTTGAAAAAGGCCTCGAAGGCACCGGCATCGAAGTGCGCAAGCTGGAGTGGTACCCGAAGAACTAGTTACGGTTTACTGGGGGCTGGCTGCTGGTCGCCCAGGATGTAGGTCTTTTCGTTCTCTTTCACCAGCTTCAGGCGTTTGCGGATTTCCAGTTCCTGCTCTTCCGGGCTATCCGCCAGACGCCCGATTCTGTTCTTCTTAGCTTCAATTTCGCGATGCAGAGTTTCGTTCTGCCGCTCCAGGTTGCGAATGTCCTGGCGCTTCTCCATCAACCGCCCCAAACCGTTCGGCCCGCGCATTTCCGCGAAGCCGTAAACAACGCCGACCGCAAGCACTACCGCATAGCCTACCTTCCAAATAGATAACTTCATGGCCATGGACTTTGGGGTCAGTGTAACATCCGCGCACAACGGTTATATGCGCGATAATCTTGGCGTGACAGCGGGAAGTGTAGGTTTCAGTGCAAATGGGCGCACCGGGCCAGTGGCCCTGATCTTCGATATGGATGGCGTGGTTGTCGATTCGAACAGCATCCACCGGGACGCCTGGATCGAATACAATGCGCGCAACGGAATCGCCACCACCGGTGAGATGCTCGGGCGCATGTATGGGAAGCGGAACGATGAGATTGTGCGCGATTTCTTTGGGGAACACCTGACCGAAAACCAAGCCTTTGCGCACGGCGCGGCGAAAGAGGCTTTGTTTCGCGAGATGATTGCGCCGAATATGAGCGGCACCCTAGTTCCCGGGATTCGCGAGTTCCTGATCGCTCATCAGAACCTGCCTATCGCTCTGGCTACGAACGCCGAAGCCGCCAATGCCGATTTCGTGCTGCGCGAAACCGGTCTGCTCCCGCTCTTCCGCTTTGTGGTGGACGGCCAGCAGGTGACGCATGCCAAGCCGCACCCGGAAATTTACCTTCTGGCTGCGAAACTGCTCGGCGTCGATCCGGCAGCGTGCATCGTGTTTGAAGATTCTTACGCCGGTGTGGCCGCCGGGATTGCCGCCGGCATGCGTGTAGTAGGGATTCAGAGCATGCATCGCGACTTGCCAGGCACCGTGCTCACCGTGCCCGATTTCCGGGATGGCGCGATCCACAAGTTGCTGAACGGCTTCTGACTTCACGCGTGCATTTCGAGTGTGTTACTCTACTCTTGTACGAAAACGAGAGAAAGAGAAGCCCAGGAGCAGTAATTCTGTAATGGCGTTAGCAACAGACATCAAGCGGCAAATTGTCGCGAAAAACCAGGTTCACACCAGCGATACCGGTTCTCCGGAAGTGCAGATTGCAATTTTAAGCGGCCGCTTGCAGCAGCTAAAAGGGCATTTCGAAATGCATAAGAAAGATCATTCTTCCCGTAGAGGGTTGCTAATTATGGTCTCGAAACGTCGCAAACTGTTGACCTATCTGAAGAATAACGATCCCGAGCGGTACAAGAACGTTCTTGTGAAGCTTGGAATCCGCCACTAACAGTTTTCACTCCCGGCGCATTACTGCAACATTGGCAGAATTCGCTGCCCCGTCCCGGTGGACGGGAATCAACCCGTTGAACGCACCGCCTCCGGTATTCCCCGGTGGCGCGTTCCCTCCTGCTTTTCCCCTCCCTCGTTTTTCTGCCCTCAAGCTATCACCGGTTTTCCGGACCCCACAAAGGACTTGTGGAGAGGAACGTACCTCTCCCGTTGAACTATGGAACATACATTTGAAATTGAATTAAGCGGTCGTAAAATTACCATCGAAACCGGCAAGCTGGCCAAGCAAGCCAATGGTTCGGTGGTGGTTCGTTCCGGCGATTCGGTGGTGCTGG
>JBBROT010000517.1:0-2520 GCA_038229155.1 Bryobacterales bacterium
ACCGAGGAAGCCTACCGTGGACGAGGGTTTGCGAGTGCGTCCAGCACATGTATGGGAGAGCGGATATCATCGCGGTTCCTGAACTGTGGAGATGAAGCGGCCGCGTTCGCGATCCTTTTTCACTCGATCGATGGGGAAGACTTCGTTATGCATGACGACATAGACGCCGGGGGGAAGCAGGCGCGCCGCGAGCATGCTCTCCGTCAGGTTTTGCAGACCGTCGGTACCTTCGAAACCAAGCGGCGTCATGGCACCGGTGAGGATGACGGGCACGGTGAGATGCGGCAGGCGGGGCTGCAGGAAGAGGCCGGTTTCCACCATGGTGTCGGTGCCGTGGGAGATGACGATGGGCGCGGGCGGGGAGGAATGCTGCAGGATGGCTTCGAGGACCAGTTCGCGATCGGCGATGGTCATATCGAGGCTGTCTTTGTTCATCAGGTGGGTGACCTGAACTTCTGTTTCGGGAAGACGGAGGCGCGCCAGGTAGCGATCGATTTTGCTTTCCTCATTGACGACGGAGCCGGTCTGTTCGGAATAGACCTTCTCCATGGTGCCGCCGGTGGAGAGCAGATGGATACGCTGGGGTCCGTGGTTCATCTGCTTCAGGTTACGCGACGGGCGGAGTGCGCGAGAGACGGTCCGCTAAGCTAGCAGATCTTTCACTACGCGACCCGCCACATCGGTCAGCCTGAAATCTCTTCCGGCATACCGGTACGTGAATTTTTCATGATCGAAGCCAAGCTGGTGCAGAAGCGTGGCGTGAAGATCGTGCACGTGCACTTTATTTTCGGCGGCTGCGAAACCGAACTCGTCGGTGGCTCCATAAACGGTGCCGCGCTTCATGCCTCCACCGGCCACCCACATCGAAAAGCCATAAGGGTTGTGATCGCGGCCATTCGACATGCCGCCGTTGGCCCCCACATCGGGCAGTTCCACGGTGGGTGTGCGGCCGAATTCCCCGCCCCAAATTACCAGCGTGTCGTCGAGCAAGCCGCGCTGCTTCAGATCCTGGAGCAGGGCCGCGATGGGCTGGTCGCATTCGCGCGCCAGCCGGCCATGGTTGGTGCGGATGTCATCGTGGCTGTCCCAAGGTTGCCCGGCGCCATGCCACACCTGCACAAAGCGCACACCACGTTCCAGCAGACGGCGCGCGATGATCATCTGGCGCGCTTGCAGGCCTTCGCCATACATCTTGTGAATGTGTTCGGGCTCTTTTGAAATGTCGAACGCTTCATCCGCTTCCATCTGCATGCGGAAGGCGAGTTCGAAGGATTGCACGCGCGCTTCCAGTAGCGCATCTTCCTGCCTGCGTTGTTGGTAGCCGGTGTTCAGTTCGGACAGTAAATCCAGATCGCGGCGCTGGGCGTGCTTGCTGGAATAGTTGTTCTTGATATTTTCAATCAGCTTATCTATCTTTGTCTGGCGCGTATCGATCTGCGTGCCCTGGTACGTGCCAGGTAGAAATGCCGAGCGCCAGTTCTGCGTCCCCTGCGTGGGCAGGCCATCCGGACACAAGATAATGAACCCGGGCAGATTCTGATTCTCAGAGCCCAGACCATAGGTGATCCACGAACCGAAGCTGGGGCGTACCTGCCGGGTCTCGCCGCAATTCATCATCATGAGCGAGGGCTCATGGTTCGGGATATCGCTGCACATGGAACGGATCACGCACAGATCGTCAGCGTGCTCGGCAACGTTCGAGAAAATCTCGCTGACTTCGGTTCCGCACTGACCGTACTTCTTAAAACTGAAGGGCGAACCGAAGGCGGCTCCGGTGCGGCGCTCCGTCTTCAGCGTGATGGGGATGGGCTTGCCGGAGAATTTGGAAAGCGAGGGTTTGGGATCGAACGTATCCACATGCGACGGGCCGCCATTCATGAAGAGATGCAGCACGCGCTTCGCTTTGGCGGGCGAAGGGGCCGCTTTCGGAGCGAGTGGATTGATGGATGCAGGTGTGCCTTCCGCGCGTAGAACGCCGGCGTCACCCAGAAGGCCGGAGAGGGCGACCGCGCCCATACCCATTCCGGTAGATTGCAAAAGCTCGCGGCGCGTGAAGAATTTATTTTGAAAGTTCATAATGGTTGGCTCCTATTCCACAAACGCGAATTCATTGGTTTGCAGCAGTACGCGCGCATAGCGCTCCCAGACGTTTAACGGCCGCGGATCGGGTCCGCGAAAATCATCCTTCGCGTTCCACACGGTCTCTTTCGGTTCGCCTTCCTTGGTGCCCGCGATTTTCAGAATGGGTGCCCAGCGGAAGCTATCGTTCTCGCTATCGGTGCGCGGGTCGACAAAGAAATCGAGCGTGTCTCCCTTTTCCACTTTGACTCCGTTCAGACGAGTGTCGGCGTTTGAGCCGTTCACATTCCATGACGCCAACTCACCCAGGCGGCTGGATACGATGCGGGCGCGAATGCCGTCGCCTGAATTGCCCAGGCTGTTCTGATCGTGCCGCAGGTTGCCGTCGATGGATACCTTGCCTTCAACGGGGCTGGTCCAACGCCGCACCACGGCACGATG
>JBBROT010000518.1:0-2516 GCA_038229155.1 Bryobacterales bacterium
AAAGCAGTTAAAGATTGCGGTCTTTATCGATTTCGACAACATTGAGATTGGCGTGAAATCGACATTGCAGCGCGACTTCGATGTGGCGGCGGTCCTCGAAGCACTGAAAGAGCGGGGTGAGATTGTCACCAAGATCGCTTACGCGAATTGGGGACGGCAGGACACTCACACGCGCGCGCTGAGCGAGCATGCGGTGCAGATGGTGCAGCGCGATCCATCGCCGCGTGGCGATAAGAACGGCGCTGACATCAACCTGGCGCTGGACGCGTTGGAGATGGCGTTCACGCACGATCACATCAACGCGTTTGCGATTGTGAGCGGCGATAGCGATTTCATCGCGCTGGTGAATAAGCTGAAGCAGTATGACAAGACGGTGTTCGTGGTGGGCGGCCGCGCGTTCACGAGCACGATTTTGCAGAAGAACTGCCATGAGTTCGTCAGCTATGAATCGCTGATGGACGATCCGCCTCGGCAGGAGCGGAATGAGCGGCAGCAGCAGTTGAAATTCGAAGGGCCGGTGGTGATGGCGGGCGAATCGCTGGCGGTTGCGGGATCGCAGCCGGCGGAAGGCGGCGCGGCACCGATGAGAACCGAACGGCCTCCATTCGAGAAGCATGGTCGACGCGAGTTCTTCGAGAAGAAGTTCGGCGACAAGGGCGGGTACAAAGGAAGCGGCGGGGGCGGCGGTCAGCAGGGCCGCGGGCGTCCGCCGGCTCTCGATCTGGGGCAGGCGATGCCGCTGGTGGACCGTGCGCTGCAGGTGCTGGAGCGGCGTGAAGTGCGTCCGCAGTTGGGGCTGTTGAAATCGACCATGCTGCAACTGGATTCGAGCTTCAGCGAAAAGGCTTACGGCGCGGGATCGTTCACCGACTTTGTGGACAAGCTGCGGCGCGCCGATTACGTGGCGGTTACGGGCGGCGAAGGCCGTTACATGATCAGCCGGAAGAGCGGCTCGTCGGAGAAGACGGTGAAGCCGGAAGGCGCGCTGCCGATGTTGCGCGACGTGCTGGAGAATCATCGCATCGAGATGGAAGACGGCTGCCTGGCGGACGATCTGTTGGCCTTTGTGAAAGAAGACCAGCCGGAGTTCGATTGGAAGACGTTCGGCTTCCAGGAGTTCGGCGAACTGCTGAACTTCGCGCAGGATAAAGGCGTGGTGAAGATTCAGCCGGATGAAAAGGGACTGCAGGTGTTCCTGGGGACGGAGTTCCATCCGCCTTCGATTCCGGATGCTCCCGCGCCGCGTGAAATTGAGCCGGAAGAAGAACGGCAGCCCGTGGTGCGAGGCCAGCCCACCGCGCGTGAGCCGCGTGTAAAGCGTGCGCCGCGTAAGACTGCGGGACGTGCGCCGAGCCTGGCGACATCGCAGCCGGTGACCGATGCGGACGAGGAAATTGAGGGCGACGAGTTGGACTTCAATGTCGCCGAGCCGGTTGAGGCGATGGACGATCACGGCGATGAACAGCCTGTTGAGCTGCAAATGGAATCGCCCTCCGAGGAGCCCATTGTCGAAGCTCCCGCGCCGAAGAAGGCCACTCGCAAGATGCCGACCAAGCGGGCCGGTACGAAGCGCGCTCCGAAGCCGGCGGCTCCTGAAGCTCCCGCTGAACCTGAACCCGAGCCCGAAGCTTAGGCGCGGGTTCGGCATTCAATCCTGGACGAAGCCGGCCGCTGTTAGCAGAAAGGCCAGCTTAGCTCCGTCTCCTTTAGCAATGTAGGGATTGCGCACATGGAGGCGCACCGTCACCATTTCGCCGGGCTTGGCATCGGGCGGGAGCGGGGCGGTGTAGGTGTAATCTTTCGCTTCCGCAATGTGAATTGAAGGCGCGGGCTTGCCGGCGATCCAGGCTTCGATATCGAGCGTGTTCGTCTGGGCCAGAATGACGGGCGGGACGGTGTACCGCATCTCAAAATGCGCGGGGCCGTTCGGGACTCGAAACCGGAGTTCGGGATCCTGATTGACCCAGCGTTGCGAGGAACCGTCATTGCCGCCTACGTCTTTGACGATGCTCAGATCGGCGGAAGGGGACCGCATGGTGATGTGGCTAAGGGGCTTGCCGACGGGCGATGCATCGGCTTCGTCCTGATGGTTGGGCAGTTCAATCACGTTGTCGGTGTTGAAGAGGAAGACATGATCGAACGTTTCGGGTGGATAGAGGATGCGGCCCGATTTGTTCCACGCGAGCTTGGTGGTGGTGAGAGCGGGGTCGCGGTAGCGGAGACGAAGCGTGGAGTGCGGGAGCTCTTCGTCGTTCGCGAAGGGATCGTTAATCAGTAAGAGGTGCGCGCCTTTCGGCATCTTCGGAACCAGCTTCGAGACGCCATCGGCGACCAGGATTACGGTGGATTGGCCGCCTGGATGATCTGAGTTTTCTTTGGCGAGGCTCCGCGCGTGAGCATACTGATTGGCGGCGATAACGCAGATGGCGATGGCGGTCAGGATGGGCGCCTCGCGCTTCCCACGCTGGTCGAAAATGGCGGCGGCTATGTAGATGGCAACTCCGGCGAAGGGAATG
>JBBROT010000519.1:0-2501 GCA_038229155.1 Bryobacterales bacterium
ACCGCTGCCGCCGCTGCCGCGTATCTGACGCGCGATGCCTGGATGCCGAAGTCGCTCGATCCCCTCAAGCTGCAAGCCTCCGATCTGGATGGAAAGCTTCTGATTCGCTGGATGCCGGTGCGCGATGCTCAAACAGGACAACTGCATATTATGGATGGAAGCAAAGTCACAGACGTCACGCTGGACGGCTTGCAGTTGAGCCGGGGATTTTACCTCTTCGCGCGCCAAGCGGTGAACGATACGGTTCAGCTGAAAATCGGCACACGCGAAGAGACCACCAGCTTTGCGGGCCCTCTGACCGCCCCGCGTTCCGGCACCGATCCGGAGCAGACCGAATCGAAAATCAAGGCCGAGCGGCAGGACGGAAAATGAGCGCGTATCTGGTTTGTTTCGAAGAGAAATGCCGCAGCCGTTTCGCGGCCGATCTGGTCATCTACAATTGCCCGAACTGCGGCGGCCTGCTGGAGGTGCAGTATGCCGGCGCGCAGGCTCCCGCCGAAGAGCTGAAGCGAATATGGCGCGAACGCCGCATGAGCAACGCGCCGCTCGATCAAAGCGGCGTCTGGCGCTATCGCGAAGCGATTCCTTTTCTCGATGATTTGAGCCATGCCGTGACGCTGCGTGAAGGTTCGACGCCTCTGCTGCCAGGGCCGCGTGCCGCTCAATACGGCGGCCTCGATGCGCTGGTCTTCAAGCATCAGGGCTTCAACCCGACAGCGTCATTCAAAGACAACGGCATGACGTGCGGCGTGGCCCAGGCGGTGAAGCTGGGGCGCAAACGCGTGGCCTGCGTATCTACCGGCAACACCTCCGCATCGATGGCGGCGTATGCGGCCGCGGCGGGTCTCGATCCGCTCATCTTCATCCCGAACGGCAACATCTCCTATGGCAAGCTGGCGCAGGCTTTGGAGTACGGCGCGCGCACATTCCAGGTGGACGCGAACTTCGATCGGATTCTGGCGCTGGTGCGCGTGCTGGCAGAAAAGCTCGGCATCTATCTTTTGAATTCCATCAACCCGTTTCGCATTGAAGGCCAGAAGACCATCGCCTTCGAGATGATGGACCAGCGCGATTGGGTTGCCCCGGATTGGATCGTGTTGCCGGGCGGCAACCTGGGCAACACGTCCGCGTTCGGCAAAGCCCTGCGTGAAATGTACGCCGCCGGTTTCATCTCGCGCATGCCGCGTCTGGCCGTGGTGCAGGCCGAAGGTTCCTCGCCCTTCTATGACTACATGCTGCACAAGGGCGGCGAGTTCACCGCGAACGAGCACCCTTTGACTCTCGCTACCGCCATCAAGATTGGCGACCCCGTGAGCTGGCCAAAGGCGCGCTTCGAACTCGAAGCAACCGATGGCGTGGTGGAGCGGGTCACGGAACAGGAAATTGCCGACGCGAAAGCCGTGATCGGCCTGTGCGGCATCGGCTGCGAACCGGCTTCCGCCGCCACGCTGGCCGGCATTCGCAAGCTCACCGCGCAAGGCGTCATGCGGCCCGATGCGGATGTCGTCGCGGTACTAACCGGGCACGTTTTGAAAGACCCCGATTACATCTATCGCTATCACACCGGCACTCTCGAAGCTCCAGACGGTTCGCCTATTCAGCCGCGCTTCGGCAATAAGCCCGAAGTAGTAGCCAACGATGCCGATGCCATCGCCAGGCTGATCGGCGATTGATTAAAGTGCCGCGACCGCTTTCGAAAGCTCTTCGTAAGTCATCGCGCCGGGATGATACAGGCGCACGATGCCCTGCTTATCGGACAGCACAAAAGTCGGCGTGGTGCTGGCACCGTAGTTTTTGAAATTCTCTTCATTCACAGGCACGGCGAAGGTGCTGAAGAGTTGCTTGCGGACCTTTTCGATATAGGCCGTCTCTTGCGCGGGAGGCGCATCCACGCCGCCTTCCACGTAGCCGTAATGCTGGGTGGGTCCGATGATGGTCAAGCCGGGATACTGCTTTTGCAGCCGCGCCACAACCGGCGCATCGTTGCGGCAATCCGAACACCAGTGCGCCCAGAAAAACAGCAGCACCGGCTTTCCTGAAGCCGATGCCGGTGCGGGACCCAACTGCGAAGTCATCTTCAACTTCGGCGCGGGTTTTCCTTCCAGGCTCAACAGGTGGATATTCTTCTGGATACGCGCACGAATGGAAGTGGCGTAATACTTCTTCAACTCACCTTGAAGATATGTGACCGCGTCCGAACGCGAACCTTGCGCGCTCATGGCCTGCGCCTGTACTTCAATCGAAGCACCCAGAGCCAACGGCAGCTTCGGCTCCCGATCAAGCGGCCGGCTTTTCAGCGCCGCCGTCACCAGGTCATACACTTTGCGCGCGCGGTCCGAAGCCGCCGCATAATTGTGTTCTTTGAGCAGCGCCCGCGCTTCCCTGCTTTGCAGTTCCACGTCGTCGGGCGTCGGCGCGACGCTCATCAGCAATGCCATCAGAAAGATCATGCAGTCATTGGTTGCGTGGCGGTCAGAATGTCTTCCGCATTGTCGCTGATC
>JBBROT010000520.1:0-2500 GCA_038229155.1 Bryobacterales bacterium
AATCAGCTTGCGCGGCTCGGCCAATTCGAAGAGGGCGAGCAATTCGCGGGCTCGTTCGACGGCAAGCGGACGGGCAAGACCATACATGCGGCCGACGAATTCGAGGAACTCCGCGCCGGTCAGGCGATCGAAGAGCAGGGATTCATCGGGCACCAGGCCGATGCGCTGCTTGATTTCCATTTCCCTGGCGGGCATGGGTAAACCGAGGAGTTCGATTTCGCCGGACGTGGGAGCGATCAGGCCGGTGAGCATCCGGATGGTGGTACTTTTTCCGGCACCGTTCGTGCCGAGGAAGCCGAAGAAACTGCCGCGCGGCACCGTAAGCGTAAGGCCGTCCACGGCGGGGCGTCCGTTATAAATTTTGTGCAGGTCGCGTATGGCTATGGCTGGAGAGGCGTCCTGCATGGATTTTTTAGTGTAGTGGAATGCTTACGCTCACGGCTTATGCTCTCAGCGATAAACTACCCGAATGCGAAGCGCGTTTCTCTTTCTGGGTTTGGTTGTGGCTGCCGGTGCGCAGGATGCGTACAAAATTTCGAACGGTAAGCTGACGGTTTCCGTGATGAAGCAAGGCGGCGCGATCACCAGCATCACGCTCGACGGGGACGCGCGGCATCGCAATCCGCTCTGGGAGCCGGGGGCCGGAACGTTCGGTGCCAGCCGCGGACACTTTCTCTGTGTAGACGGCTTCGGGGGAGTTTCACCGGAAGAGAAAGCTGCCGGATTTCCCTCGCACGGAGAGGCTTATCTGACGCAGTTTGCCGGAGTTGCCTCGGGAGCCGAAATGCACTTGGTGACAGGTCTTCCGCTGGCTCACGAAACGGTGATTCGCAACTTGACGCTGCTTCCTGGCCGCGCGGTGTTGCAGGTGGATACGCAGCTTACGAATGAGTTGAGCTTCGACCGTCCGGCGCAGTGGGCGGAACATGCGACGATCGGTTCGCCGTTTCTCGAGCCGGGAGCGACGGTGATCGACATGCGCGCGGTGAAAGCCAAGACGCGTCCTTATGTAGCGCAGACCGGCGGCCTCCCGCATCGCCTGCCTTCGGGGCAAGAGTTCACCTGGCCGATGGCACCCGCGGTCCAAGGCGGAGAACTGGAGATGCGTTTGACACCGAATCCGCCGAATTCGGGCGACCATACCACCTCTTTGATGGATCCTTCGCGCGAATGGGCCTGGGTGACGGCGATGAATACGAAGCAGCACCTTCTGATTGGGTATCTGTTTCGGCGGGAAGAGTTCCCGTGGATCCAGAGTTGGGAATACTACCCACCGTCCGGGATATTGGCGCGCGGATTGGAGTTTTCGACGCAGCCGTTTGATGTTCCTCGCCGCCAGGTGGTGACGGAGAACAATTTGTTCGGTGCGCCGACGTACCGGTGGTTGCCGGCGAAATCGACAATTACGGCCAGATTCTACGTTTTTGTTACGGAAGTGCCGGAAAACTGGCGCAAAGTAGACGACGTCCGAATGGAAAGCGGCAAGATCACCGTGCAGTCTGCTCAAGGTTCCTTGACGCTGTAGCAGGAATTACAGAACTCTTACACGGCGCTTGCGATGCGATTGCTAGCGTTAGATTGTGAGTTCAAACGTAACCGTTCTTCCGCGAAAGGACACAATCAACTGGGTGACCACTTCGGTCATGCTGCTACTGCATTTTGGCGCAATCGCCGCTTTCTTCTGCTTTAGCTGGAAGAATCTGATCATTGCCGCCGTTCTGTATTGGATGACGATTGGATTCGGCATCGGCATGGGCTACCATCGCCTGCTAACCCACCGGTCTTATAAAGTGCCGAAGATTGTGGAGTATTTCTTTGCGGTTTGCGGGACGTTGACTTTGGAAGGCGGTCCGATTTTCTGGGTGGCGACGCATCGTGTTCACCATCAGCATTCCGATAAAGACGGCGATCCGCACACGCCGCGCCATGGTGGCTTCTGGGCACACATGGGCTGGATTATTTTCGGTGAGCCGAAGCACAACGATACGAAGCGAATGTCCAAGTACGCGCCCGATTTGGCGAAAGACCCGTTTTATGTGTGGCTGAACAACTGGCATGTCATGCCGCTGGTGGCGCTGAGTGTGATTCTGTATTTCGTGGGCGGCTGGTCATTGGTTGCCTGGGGAACCTGCCTGCGCGTGGTGTTGGGTCTTCATGCCACATGGCTGGTGAATTCAGCGACCCACATGTGGGGTTCACGACGCTTTGCAACTAAAGACGATTCGCGCAACAGCTTTTGGGTAGCTATCCTGACTTTCGGCGAAGGCTGGCATAACAATCATCATGCGCACCCGACTTCGGCGCGCCATGGGTTGGCGTGGTACGAAGTGGATCTCACCTGGATGCAAATCTCGCTGCTCAAGAAGCTGGGTGTTGCGCAGGATGTGAAGGTAGCCGCGCTTGATGAGAAGCTGGCGGAACGCGAAGCGGCATAGGTAGCTTTAACCGCTGAACCCGCCGGCGATACCCCGGCGTTACACTCGGTCATGGTATTCGGGGC
>JBBROT010000521.1:0-2490 GCA_038229155.1 Bryobacterales bacterium
ATGTGCGGAATCAGCAGCGCGCTATCCTCTATCGCAACAATGGCACGGGCCGCTTCGACGATGTGTCCGAACTCGCTGGCCCCGCCATTCTGGAGCCGCATGTGGCGCGCGGCGCGGCCTTTGCCGATATCCGCAACGATGGGCGGATCGCCATCCTGATCAACAATCAAAACGCGACGCCCTCTTTGTTCGAACAGCGGCAGCCTTCAACCAACCATTGGCTCACTGTGAAGTTGACGGGCACTCGTTCCAACCGCAGCGCCATCGGAGCCATGGTGCGCGTCACCGTGGGCAACCAGACGCAATTGGCTGAAGTTCGTAGCGGCGGCAGCTATCTTTCGCAGAACTATTTCGCGTTGCACTTCGGTTTGGGAGCGTCTGGCAAAGCGGACGTGGTTGAAATCCAGTGGCCCGCCGGTGGCCACAACACAATTCGCAATGTAAAAGCAGACCGAGTTCTTGCTGTTACAGAATAAACGCTCACCAAGTCTTCAAAACGCGCAACTGCTTCTCACCTTCCACCGCGCGCACGCGGCGATTCACGCCGGGATTCATCCATGTCTGCTCGAGTCCGCTGGGCCAACGGATCTGAAGCCGCTCGACTGTCTCTACCGAGCCCAGCCCGAAGTATGCCGCAAGCTCATTCTGCGAATAATAACTTCCGCCGCTCATGATCTCGTCGATGCGTCGGCGCTGGCCCGCGTCGATAGCGACGCGCGCGCCGATGCCGCTCCGGTTCGATTTCGTGCCCTCCACTTCCACCACCAGCGAATGTTGACGCGCGCCCGTGTTCTTCATCAGCGTAGGGTGCTGGTTCATGTTCACGATCACAATTTCCTGGCGTCCATCGCCATCGATATCGCCCACCGCCAACCCGCGCGCGGGACGTAACGCGCTGAACGCCGACCCAGCTTCGGCGGTCAAATCCTGAAACCGCCCGTTCCCCAAATTGTGGTAGAAAATAGTCGGCTGCAAATATTTGTCGCCTACAGGTGACTTGTCCACTTCGGGATACACGTGCCCGTTTGCGATCACCAGATCCTTCCAGCCATCTTCATCGGCATCGAGAAAAGCCGCCCCCCAACCCAGAAACTGCCGCGCCTTCAACCCCGCCTGCAAAGAAAGGTCTGAGAAAAACTTGCCGTCTTCATTGTTGTAGAGCGACGTTAAATCGCCCGAAAAATTCGTCTTCGCGATATCCAGAAATCCGTTGCCGTCATAATCCGCGACAGCCACGCCCATGCCCGATTGCAGGTTGCCATCGAAATTAAAAGCCACGCCCGCCGCCGCGCCCTGCTCCTGAAATGTTCCATCGTGATTGTTATGGAACAGCAGACTGGGCGTCTGATCGCAGGCGATATAAATGTCCGGCCAACCATCGTTATCGAAATCCGCGGTCGCGATGGAAAGGCCGTAGCTGCCCGTGCCGGTAAGCATGCCGGCCTTTTCAGATACATCGGTGAACGTGCCATCGGCGTTCGCGTGGTACAGAATATTTCGCGCCAGAGGCAGCCCGTGCGGACCGCACAACACAGCCAGTCCTTTCCAGATGCACTGATCGGCTTGCCCCGGCTTCGGCACGCGCGCCACATCGAAATCCACATAGTTCGAAACCACCAAGTCAAGGCGTCCATCGCGGTCGTAATCGAAAAACGAGCAGCCCGAACCGTACCGCGTCCCGCTCACAGGCAGCTTCACGCGCGCTGTGGCATCGTCGAACTTGCCGTTGCCCAGGTTCCGATACAGGCGGTTGTGCCCGTAGTAAGTCACGAACAGATCGGGATGGCCGTCGTTATCGTAATCGCCCGCGCACACGCTTTGCGCCCACCCTTCGGCTTGAAAGCCGGCCTGCTTTGCGACATCGGTAAAGTGGCCGTGACCATCGTTGTGGTAAAGCTGCGGAGGCGCGTCATGCTTGCGATCGAGCGTGGTGCCATTGGCGATGAAGATATCGTTCCAGCCGTCGCCGTCGTAATCGAAAATCGCCACGCCATTGCCCGTGGTCTCGATGATCACGCTCTTGTTCGCCACGCCGCCGTAAACATTGCGCACCATCAAGCCGGCGGATTCAGCAATGTCCACATAACGAACGCCACCCGCCGCGTTGCATAACAAACCAAGACTGGCAAGAGTAAGAAGAACGCGCATACCGGGCCCTTTCACTATAGTGCGGGCCATAATGAGTCGGCTCATAATGGGGAAGATGCGACTTTGCGCAACGTTAGCGCTGATGCTGGGGACCGCGGCGAGCCTGCAAGGGCAGGCGATTCAATACAGCGAGTCTCAAAAAGTTTGGCTACTCGCCACCAAGCACAACTCCTACGCCATGGGAGTGGATGCCAACGGCACCCTGCAAAATCTCCACTGGGGCGCGCCCCTGTGGCGCATTGCCGATGTCCAGGCCGCCACCGTGAAGCGCGATATTTCTTCATTCGATCCGCGCCAGATGCTGGAGAACGAAGAGTATGCCGGGTGGGGCGGCGCGCGCTA
>JBBROT010000522.1:0-2489 GCA_038229155.1 Bryobacterales bacterium
AACCGACTGCTGGCGCCATGCTCAGTCCACACCTCGGTGTGCAGCCGGATGCCGTCCCGCATCGGTATCATGTAGTCTTTTTTCTCAAGCTTGCCCCGTTCATCGGCGGGCAGGGCCGCTGGGAGTGCTATGGCGAGCAGAAAAAGCGTGAACCGATTCATTGCTTTTCGGTTTTCTTCAGGGGCACAGTGAGCTCCGCGGCTTCATAAGTGGCTTCAGCATATCAGACGCCGCGGTAAAATCGATGCATGCCGTCGCTTCTCCACTGGCGCAAGGAATTTCCGGTTCTCGAAAACACCGTCTACCTGATCAGCCATTCGCTGGGAGCGATGCCGCGGCGCACTCGCGACCGCTTGAACGAATACGCGGACGTGTGGTCGACGCGCAGCATCCGTGCGTGGGAAGAGGGCTGGTGGGACATGACGATCACGGTAGGCAACCTGGTCGCCCGCATCATCGGCGCGGGTCCCGGCGAAGTGACCATGCACCCGAACGTGTCCATCTGCCAGTCCATCATTCACTCTTGCTTCGATTGGCCCAAGCAAAAAGTGGCCGGGCGAAACAAGATCGTCTCCGAGTCGCTCAATTTTCCGTCCAATCTATATATCCTGCATCAACTGGAATCCCTAGGTGCGCGTGTAGTGACCGTTCCATCGGAGGATGGAAACACGGTGCCGCTCGATCGCATGCTCGCGGCCATTGATGAACAGACACTGCTGGTGTCGGTGTCGCACATTATCTACAAGAGCTCGTTCATTCAGGACCTGCGCGCGATCACCCAGAGAGCCCATCAGATGGGCGCCATGGTGGTGGCGGACCTGTATCAATCGGCCGGCTCCGTGCCGGTAAACGTGGGAGAGATTGGCGTCGATTTCGCTACGGGCGGTTCCGTCAAATGGTTGTGCGGCGGCCCTGGGGCCGGGTATCTTTACGTCCGGCGCGATCACTGGCCGAGATTGGAGCCGCGCATAACGGGCTGGATGGGCCACAAGCAGCCTTTCGCTTTCCAGAACGGCCACATCGAATTCGCGGATGATGCGTTCCGGTTCCTGCAAGGCACTCCGAACATTCCGGGGATGTACGCTGCGCGTTCCGGTTACGAGATCATCAATGAAGCCGGCGTCGAGAACATTCGCGCCAAGTCGATCCGGCAGACCACCATGCTGATCGAGTTAGCCGAGGAGGCCGGATTCAAGGTCAATTGTCCGCGCAATGAACATGAACGCGGGGGAACGGTGGTGCTGGATGTCCCGAACGGATACGAGGTCACCAAAGAACTGCTTCGGCGCGATTTCCTGGTGGACTACCGCCCGGGTGCGGGCATTCGCATCGCGCCGCACTTTTATACGCGGGACGAAGAATTGGCGCTGGTGATCCGCGAAATACAGCTCATCACCGCGGTGCGAGCCGGCACTGCCGCGGATTAATACCGGGGAGCTAATACCGGGGCACGGCAGGATCAATCTCCCAGCTCCACCGGTCGATGCCGCCGCTCATGCTTTGGCAAGCCTCTACGCCTTGCTCGCGCAGCCAATTGACGACATTCAAGCTACGCACGCCGTGATGACAATAGACGATCAGCGTCTCGTCGTCCGCTATCGCATCCAACCTTTGCAACTCGGCCGGCACGGTATTCATGGGGATTAATTCCGCACCCTCAATGCGCGCCTGCTGAAATTCGAACGGCTCCCGCACATCGATCAGCCGAATCTTTTCGCCGCCGTCTAAATTGGCGCGATCCCGTCTGGCCTTGACCTCACGCGGGGAAGTTTCAAGCGCCAGCATTCTATTGCTCCAAGCCGTGTTGTTGTCGCGCCAGCTCAGCGCGGAACTTCTTGTCCGTTTCGTCAACATACTGCTTGTAGCCCGATGGGTCGATAAAGGGATTCGGCGACTCACCAGCTTTCAAACGGATCGCCTTCTCGTCGCCTCCGTAATAAACAGGGTGCGCCCCCAGGAAGATATCGCAAGGCAAAGAGCGCAAGACTTCGAAGGTGTGCGCATAATCCGTCGCAATTCGCGGGTATTTCGCGTTGTGCACCAGCTTGTATCCAGGGTTGACGCCCGTGCCGCCGACGATCACCACATTCAGGGTCTTACCCTTATCCGCGGCCGACGTTGTCCAGGTGGTGCAACCTTTGGTATGGCCTGGCGTCCTGTGCGCGGTGAGAGTGGTTCCACCCAGCGACACCGTTTCGCCATCGCGCAAAACGCGATCCACCTTGCACGCCTTCCATTCCGTGGTGTAGTTGAAATCGCCTTTCCCTCCGTTTTCGACCACTTGCTCATCACCTTGCATCACGAGCACGCGCGCGGCGGTCAGTTCTTTCACCATGAAATTTCCGGCTACGTGATCGTCGTGCGCCTGGCTGTTCAACAGATACTTGATATCGGTGAATTTGAAACCGAGCTTCTCAACGCTGGCTCGGATGAGCGGCACGCTCTCTTCGAAATCACTGTTGATCAGAAAATGGCCCGCCGGGGTTGTG
>JBBROT010000523.1:0-2477 GCA_038229155.1 Bryobacterales bacterium
CTTTGCCCCACCTTGATTTCGGAGTTCAACGCCTCCACCACGAATCTCCCACCCTTAGGCATGGCATCGCGTGAGTTCATCGCCAGATTCACGATGATCTGCTCCAGTTGCGCGGGGTCCACCTTGATTTTCCCAAGTGCTGTTGACGGCATGATGACAACGGCGATTGTGTCGCCCATCAGCCGGGTCAACATGGTCTCCATCCCCGTCAAAAGCGGTGGCAGGTCCACAACTTTCGCGTGAGCATTATGTCCGCGGCTGAACGCCAACAACTGACGCGTCAAGCCGGCTGCTCGTTCCGCCGCCGAAAAAATTTCTTCGGCAAACCGCCGCAACGGATCGGACGGGCTCATCTCGTAGCGCAACAATTCGCTATAGCCCGTAATCACCGTGAGCAAATTATTGAAATCGCCAGCCACGCCTCCCGCCAGCCTGCCAACCGCCGCCATCTTCTGGGATTGGTTCAATTGATCCTGCGCTTGCCGCCGCGCCGTTATATCGCGCAATACAAAGATCGCGCCCGCCACCTTTCCGTTGTGATCGCGAATGGGTGCGGCGCTTTCCTCTACGGAAATCGAATGCCCATGGCGCGAAGTGAGCAGCTTGTGCGTCGTGCTCTGGTAACTCTCGCCGCTGGTCAGAATCGTGCGAAGCGGAGCATCCACCGTCTCGCCCGAATCCGCGTCCACCAGCACCAGCACTTCCGCCAGAGGCTTCTTCCGCGCTTCCGCCAAGGTGTAGCCCACCATGCCTTCGGCACACGCATTTAGAAACGTAACGCGCCCCGCACGGTCCGTTACCAGCACCGCGTCGCCAATGCTGCTCAATGTGGCGGTGAGCCGTACCTTGCTATAGCGAAGCTCCGCCACAAGAAAGGTCACCAGCAGAGACGTGAGTACAAAAGTCAACAGCCGCGCAGCTTCCGTCCAACTTGCAAGCGCTAGCGTGAAGACGGCAGAGGCAAAGAAATAATGAATGACAACGGTGCTGAGAGCCGTCGCCAACAGCCCTTCATTCCGCCCGAAAAACCAGGAAGACACCAGCACCACCGTGATGAACGGCAAAAAGAAGCTGGGTTCCATCACCTGCCGCAGCATGAATGACGTCACCACGGCCCAGGCAATCAGCCCGCAGACAATGGCGTACGTCACAACAGGCGGGCGTTGTGTTGGAAGTTTCACTTGTACGGGTCAGAGATTATTGTAGCGGGATGCTTCACCGGGGGGCCGCGTCTTCCACCGCCGGTGAATCCAAAGCCACTGATCTGGATATTCTTCGATGGCGCGTTGGAGCGCACTCTGGATTGCGGCAGTGTCGCGCGCCGCGTCGCCACTCATCGGAACTTCAGGATAGAAGCGCAGAATGTATTTCCGTTGCGCCTCTGACCACACCGCAAACCCGGGAATCACCGCCGCTCCCGAATGCGATGCCAGTTTCGCGAAGCTAATATTCACGCACGCGGGAATGCCGAAGAAGGGCACAAACACACCCGTATCGGCCCCTGCGTTCTGATCCACCAGAATACCCACGGCTTCGTTGTCGCGCAGCGCTTTCAGTATGGGCCGCGCAAACTCTCGCTTTCCGATCAACGTGTTGCCGGAGAGACCCCTGCGCGCTTCGACAAACCGATCGATCCGCGGATTATCCAGCGGCCGCACCACCACCTGCATCGGTTGCGCCATCAGAGCGTGAGAGAACGCGCTCAACTCCCAATTGCCCAAATGCGCCGTGGCAAACAGCACGCCCTTGCCGCGTGCCAGAGCTGCCGTGAAGTGTTCAAAGCCCTGATAGCCAATCCAGTCCTGGACGTTATGCCGGTCGATGCCAGGGAAGCGCGCAAAGGACACCAGCAAACGGCCCAAAGACCGGAACACTCCATCGGCAATCTCGCGATGGCGTGTCGCGCTCAGCTCAGGCAGCGCGAACGAAAGATTCCTCAGCGCGATGTGCCGCAAGCGCGGTATTGCGCGGTCCAGCAGCCGGGCATAAAGATGGCCCAGGCGGTCCGCCACAGCGCGCGGTGAGAATTCCAGAGTGGCAACCACAAAGCGGGCCACGCCATATTCCGCTAAAGCGAGCGCTCGTGATTTTCGTGCGATACGCCGTTCCTAAGCGATCCAGCCGCCGCCCAAAATCAGATCGCCATCGTGAAACACAGCGGCTTGACCTGGAGTCACCGCGCGCTGCGGCTCATCGAAGCGAACTTCCACACCATCGGGAACGGGATATAGCGTGGCGTGCGCCGGTTGGTGCCGATGGCGGATCCTGACCTGCGCACGGCGAGGCGAGGCGATAGGCTCGATCGAAACCCAGTTCACATCCTTCGCAACCAAAGTGGAGCGCAGCAGCGCCTCCAGTGCGCCCACGGTCACCTGGTGACTTGCGGCGTCAGTCGAAATCACATACAGCGGCTCCGGCGCGGCAATGCCCAGACCCTTGCGCTGCCCAACGGTGAAGCGGTGTACGCCTTGGTGCGA
>JBBROT010000524.1:0-2431 GCA_038229155.1 Bryobacterales bacterium
CTCTCATTTCCCGTTCCGGACGTTGCTGCTGGCCTCTGAAAATTTTTACGACTGGCAAATCAAGAAGACCGCCGAAGTGTTCCCCGGTGCCACGCTGTTCGATTTCTACGGCCAGAGCGAACGAGTGATCTTCGCGGCTTGGTGCCCGCAATCACGCCAGTATCATGTCAACCCTTTCTACGGCGTGACGGAGCTGGTGGATGGAGAACTGGTGGGCACAAGCTTCCACAATTTCGGCACCCCTTTCATCCGCTACCGCACCATGGACCGCGCGGAACTTGTCGGCACTCACTGTTCCGCCTGCGGACGCAACTGGCAGTTGCTGCCCCGTCTGCTGGGCCGTCAGCATGAACAACTGGTCACGGGAACAGGGCGCTATATTTCCATGTCCGCCATGAACATGCATGACCGCATTTTCGATCGGCTCATCCAGTTTCAATTCATGCAGGAGCAAGCCGGCGTGGTGCGCTTCCGCTACATGCCGCGCACGCCGCTCACTCCCGATCAGGAAAACCATGTGCGCCGCGGGCTGATGGCCAAGCTCGGCTCTGACGTTGTGTTGACCATGGAACCGGTAAGTGAAATTCCACGCACCAGAGCGGGCAAGACTCGCCTACTGGACCAGCGCCTGCCGGTTCGCTATGGAGAATGCGAGGCCGCCGATGCGCTGTAACGTCGCAGTAGGGCGCACCGAACCGGCTTACTGCGGTGAAGCGCCGTTTCATCCGGATCGGCACTTCCCCGAACTGCTGTTCACTGAAACTTCGTCCGCGCCGAACGCGCCGTACGCGCTGCTGCGGAACCTGCTGCGGGAACTTGGCCTGGATAGCGACCGCTTCGGTAGCGCCGAGTGGAACCCTCTGGGCGCAACCATCGCCCCCGGTCAAACCGTGGTGATTAAGCCGAACTTCGTCCTGCACCGGAATGAATCGGGCGGCGACCCTTTCGCCGTCATCACTCACCCTTCCATACTTCGCGCCCTGGTGGATTACACCTTTCTCGCGCTTGCCGGACAAGGCCGCATCATCATCGCCGACGCGCCCAGCATGAACTGCGATTGGGAAGCTCTGATGACTCTGCAACAGCTCGATACCATCCAGCAGTTTTATCGCGACCGGTTCAGCTTCGAAGTTGAAGTTTACGATCTGCGCCCGTTCGCCTTGATCGACGCCGACGAGCCGGCACTATCGGGCAACCGCAAGCCCTTAGCTGGCGACCCTCTCGGTTCCGTCACCGTCGACCTTGGCTCCGAAAGCCTGCTGGCCGATCTCGAAAGCAGCCGCTTCTACGGTGCCGATTATGACCGTACCGCCACCATTGAGCAACACCACGACAATGTCCATCGCTACCGCGTGTCGAAGACTATCCTGAGTGCCGATGTCGTGATCTCGGTCCCCAAAATGAAGACCCACAAGAAGGTCGGCGTCACCTTGAACGCCAAGGGTCTGGTCGGCATCAATACCGATAAAAATTGCCTGGTGCATTACCGTGTGGGCACGCCCGCGCAAGGTGGGGATCAGCTTCCCGATACCACCGGCAGTGCCGATCGCGCCGTGATTCGCGTGCAGCGCTGGTGCTATGACCACCTGCTCGCCGGTGCGAATCCAGTGACCGATTCCATCTATCGCGGCTTGGTAGGCGCGTACCGGCTCTGCGTCAAACCGTTCCGCCCCCTCGACAGGAAAACCGCCGCGCAGGATTCTGGCAATTGGCATGGCAACGATTCCGCCTGGCGCATGACTGCCGACCTGGTGCGCATTCTGCTCTTCGCCGACGGCCGCGGCAGGATGTTGAACACCCCGCAGCGCAAGCTTTTCTGCGTTGTCGACGGCATCATCGGCGGCGACCGTGAAGGGCCTCTTGCGCCTTCCGCGTGTCCCGCCGGTCTGCTCACCGCCGGTGCCGACCCCATGAGTGTGGATCTGGTTACCACGCGCATGATGGGCATCGATCCCGCGCGCGTCAAACAGTTCTCGCCCGCCTACGATCCACATTCTCCGCTGTATCGAAATGAAGCAGAGATATCGGTTCGCGCGGAAAATCGCAAGTGGTTGGCCTCGGAACCGGTTTGGCCTTTCGCGGCTGCCACGTTCGTTCCGCACTCTGGCTGGATCGGTCACATCGAAGCCGTTCCCGCCGCGAAAGTAGAGGTCACGGAAGCGGCATGAAGAGCATGTTCCAGGTGCTGGGTTGCGACTTGGTGGGCAAAGCCATGTTGGCGGTGGTGGGCGGGCTCCTTATCCGCTTCATGAGCCAGGCCGATTACGCGTCGTACTCCGTTGCCTACGCCTTGGTGCTTGTGTTCGTGCAGATTTGCTCCGGCTGCCTGAGCCGCGTGTATGTGGTTGGCTTTGAACGTTTCAAATTGCAGAACGATCCCGGCGTATTGGCCCGCTCGCAATTCGCTCTTCTGCTTATTGGTATTCCGGTC
>JBBROT010000525.1:0-2431 GCA_038229155.1 Bryobacterales bacterium
AAAGAAGAACGTCTTATTTCGATCGCGGTTATACACTTTCGGAATCCAGACCGGGCCGCCCACTGTGTAACCGAAGTTGTTGTAGCGCAGAGGCGGAACGCGCGCTTTCCCCGTCACCGGATCTTTATTCACGCCGTTCAGGTTATTGAAATAATTGTTCGCCGCCAGCTTGTCATTGCGGAAAAACTCGTAGGCATCGCCGTGAAAGCCGCTTCCGCCGCTCTTGGTCACCACGTTGATCTGCCCGCCCAGGGAACGGCCGTACTCCGGATCGTATTGGCCTCGCAGCACTTTGAACTCGGCAATCGCATCCACGCTCGGGTAAGTCAGCAGCGTCTGGTTCGATCCGCGATCCACGTTATCGGCACCGTCCACGGTCCAATTGTTGGCGCTCGCGCGTGAGCCGTTGATGGAAAATCCAACCGTATTCGCGCCGCCCAGCGGATTGCTGGTGCCGATATAAACCTGGTCGCCCACATTCGACACCACGCCCGGCGAAAGCTGCAAGAGCTGTTCATAGTTGCGGGTATTCAAAGCCAGTTCGCGCACTTGCGTTCCGGTGATCAGGCTCTGGGCCGCCACCGTTTGCATTTCCACTTGCAAAGGCGATTCTTCCACCTTCACTTCTTCACTCACCGCGCCCACCTCCATATCGAAGTTCACCGTCAGCTTGTCATTCACGTTAACGGAGATCGAGGTGCGGGAAGCGCGCTTGAAACCGGGCGCTTCCACCGTGACCGTGTAAGTGGCAACGGGAAGCTGCGTGGCGGCATATTCGCCGCTACCGCCCGAATTTAACGTCTTGATGGTGACGTTCTGATCGGTATTGACCACCGTAATTTTGGCGTTCACGATTCCGCCGCCCGAACTATCGCGCACCGTGCCGGAGATGGAACCGGTCACGTCCTGAGAAAATGCGGGAACGAAGCCAAATATTGTACAAAAAAGCACAACCGAAAATATACGATTCATAGGAAAACTCCCTGAGCGAGCGTGTACCTCAGGGTAGCGAATATGACGGATGTATTTCAACCGGCAAGCGGGCAGACGGCGCAGAGAACGGGTGATACACTCTGATTCTCCGCATGGAACGCGTAAGCCGCATCATCGGTAAAGTGCATGGCGCCGAAGCGCCTATCACACCCGAACAAATCGTAATCGGTGCATGGCCCCGCGCCGTCGGCAAGCGTCTGGCGCAGAACACGCGCGCCATCAAAATGGTTCGCACGCGGCTGGTGGTGGAAGTGGAAGATCAGGTTTGGCAGCGCAACCTTTTCACAGTTTCCCGCTTTATTCTTTCGAACCTCGCGAAGCACGTGGGGTCCGGCGTTGTGGACGATCTGGAATTCCGCGTGGTGCCGCGCCGCCGAGAGCCACGGCGCGCTCTTCATTCGACGCCCCTGCTTCAGGACGAAGCGGACGGCATCCTCGATCCCGGGCTGCGCCGCTTGTATGTGGCCGCGCGGCGGCGTGAGACGGCATAATCGATAGAGACCGATGAGTTTAACTGAAGACGATGTACGCAAAGTGGCCGCACTGGCTAATCTGAACCTCTCTGCTGAGGAAATTCCACAGTTGGTCCGCAATCTGGGCGAGATTCTGGCGCACATGGACCGGTTGGGCGAAATCGATACGAGCAAGGTGGAGCCCATGGCGCAAGTGCTTTATGACGCGCCCGAAACCGCAACGCTCCGCGAAGATGCTGTGCGCACGCCCTTGGGCAGTGATGCCGCTTTGCAAAATGCGCCGCTTTCAGCGCCCGGATATTTCAAGGTACCTCTGGTGATTGAGCGCTAGCCATGCGAATCGAAAATCTGACCATCCCTGAAATTCAAGCGGGCTTGCGCGAGCGCGAGTTCACCGCTGTGGAAATCACGCGGGCCACGCTCGATTTCGCCGAAGCTCACAACCCCGCCACCAACGCCTATCTTCTCTTCAGTCCGGAACGCGCCATGGCGCAGGCCGAAGCCGTGGATCGCCAACTCGCGCAAGGGAGCGACCCTGGTCCTCTGGCCGGCGTTCCCATCGGCGTGAAAGATGTGATCCTCACCAAAGGGCTGCGCACCACCTGCGGCTCAAAGATCCTGGAGCACTTCGTTCCGCCTTACGATGCGACCGCGGTTACGCGCCTCGAAAACGCGGGCGGCGTGATCATCGGCAAGACGAATTGCGACGAGTTCGCGATGGGTTCGTCGAATGAGAACAGCGCCTTTGGACCCGTGCGGAATCCAGTGGCGCTCGATCGCGTGCCCGGCGGTTCCAGCGGCGGCTCGGCTGCCGTGGTGGCTCAGGGTACGGCCGTGGTTTCGCTCGGGTCCGATACGGGCGGCTCCATTCGCCAGCCCGGTTCCTTTTGCGGTGTGGTGGGCGTCACTCCCACTTACGGACGCGTTTCTCGCTACGGCCTCGCT
This sequence comes from Bryobacterales bacterium, assembly GCA_038229155.1. Lineage (GTDB taxonomy): Bacteria > Acidobacteriota > Terriglobia > Bryobacterales > Bryobacteraceae > JALYXI01. Next base: position 2,412 of record JBBROT010000525.1, read on the forward strand.
GCGTTCGCCAGCTCGCTCGA
>JBBROT010000526.1:0-2426 GCA_038229155.1 Bryobacterales bacterium
AGCTACATCCGGAAGAACGCGCCCGACGCGCATTACTTAAAAGTCGGCCGCCTCACCACATTCGTAGGCATCGCACTCTCCATCTGCGCGGCCTACCTGGCACAAAGCTTTAACAACATCATGGACCTGCTGCAACTGGTCTTCAGCTTCGTCAACGCGCCCCTGTTCGCCACCTTCCTGCTCGGCATGTTCTGGAAGCGCACCACGGGCCATGGCGCGTTCGCCGGGCTGCTGGCCGGCACCACAACCGCTGCTCTCACGCACGGTCTTACCATCGCCGAAGGCAAGGGCGGTTGGATAGCGCCGGCTTTCGCCTTCCCCTCCACTATGGCCCAGAATTTCCGCATCGCCATCTGCGCCTGGTCCGCCTGTTTCCTGGTCACCATTGCGGTGAGCCTGGCCACCAAGGCGCACCCCGAAGAGAGCCTGCACGGCCTGGTCTATAGCTTGACCAAGAAGATTAGTGAAGAAGGCGTACCCTTCTGGAAGCGGCCTCTTCCTCTGGCCGGAATTGTGATTGTGGTGCTGGTGCTATTGAACGTGGCGTTCCGCTAATATGCTCGATCTACGAATTCCCTCAGGCTACTTCTTCGCCATCACCGGCATCGTGCTCATGGGGCTGGGCATCCTCTTCCCCGATGAGCGCGCGCCCTTGACACCACTCAACGTCAACCTGTATGCCGGCGGCGTCATGCTCCTCTTCGGCGCGATACTGCTGCTGCTCGCCCGGCGCAAAGCATGAGTACCGATTACCGCGCGCCCGGCCGCGTCAACCTCATCGGCGAACACACCGACTACAACTTGGGTTTCGTCCTTCCCATTGCGCTCGATCTCGTGACGGAGGTCGATTGGTCGTCCTACACGAAATCCCGCTCTTTGAAACTTCGCTCCGAAGCCTACGAACAGACCGCAAGCTGGCATATCAGCGACATCGCTTCACTTCAACCTCAACACCAGTGGACGGATTATGTAGTAGGCGTCGCTCAGCAAATTTTGAAATCAGGGTTTGACCTAGACCCGGTCATACTCAACTTCAAAAGCACCGTACCCGAAGGCGCCGGCCTCAGCTCTTCCGCGGCCCTCGAAGTCTCCGCCGCACTGGCCCTCCTGCGCGGCCGCCCCATCGATCCTCTCGAACTCGCCAAACTCTGCCAGCGCGCCGAACGCGAATTCGTCGGCGTCCCCTCCGGCATCATGGACCAGTACGTCTCCGTCTTCGGCCGCGCCAATCACGCCGTCCTGATCGATTGCCGCTCCCTCACCCACCAGTACGTGCCCCTGCCCCACACCGGTAAGCTCGAAATCTGGGCCGTCAACTCCATGGTGAAACACGCGCTCGGCAATTCCGCATACAAACAGCGCGTCGCCGAATGCGCCACCGCCGCCGAAGCTTTACACGTCGCCTCCTTGCGCGATGCCACCCTCGAAGCCCTCCAAAGCACGCCCATGCCGGACACCATCCTCCGCCGCGCACGCCACGTCGTCACCGAAAACCTGCGCGTACAATCGTTCGTCCCAGCCGCCCAAGCGCAGGACCTTACACGCATGGGCGAGCTCTTCTATGAATCCCACGCCTCCATGCGCGACGATTACGAAATCACCTGCGAAGAAATCGATTTTCTCGTCGACACCGCCCGCGAACAGGACGGCTGTTACGGCTCACGCATGACAGGCGGCGGTTTCGGCGGCTGCACCGTAAACCTCCTCCGCCCCAATGCCGTCGCTCGCTTCGAGCAAAACATAGCCGCCGCCTACCGCGAACGCTTCAACATCACCCCGCAATTCATTCGCTGCGTGCCCAGTGATGGGGCCGTCGCGCTCTAACTCCGGCGCGCCTCTCTGTTAGCATTTCACTTAGGTGGGTAAGTTCCTTGCAACTTTTGTCCTATTACTGGCCGGTACCCATGCAATCGCACAGCAATGCCGCCCTGTCGAACTGCGTGTCTCCGTAAAAGATTCGCAGGAGAGCCCCATCTATGACGCTCAGGTCCGCGTCTTCACAACTGCCTCAAAGGAAGCCGGCCTCGAATCCACGCGCTCCGAAGGCCTCTCCATCTTCAAATCCGTACCCTGCGGCGAATGGACCGTCCGCGCGTCGAAAGATGGCTTCGAAGACCGTAGCGCCACCTTCACCGCCGGCCCCGAATCCGTCGTCTTCCTCAGCCTCTCTCTCAACCCGAAGATGAATCAGACGCGCCTCGAAGTGACCGATTCCGCGCCGCCCGTCGAGCAAAGCTCTTCCCAAAATTACGAACTGCGCCCCGCCGAAGTAAAGAATCTTCCCTCGAACCCGCCCACCGTCGCCGATACGCTGCCCCTTGTCCCCGGCGTCGTCCGTGCGCAAAACGGCGAACTGAAAATCGATGGCGCTGGCGAAGAGCGCAGTTCGCTGGTCGTTAACCAGACCGATGTCACCGACCCCGCAA
>JBBROT010000527.1:0-2415 GCA_038229155.1 Bryobacterales bacterium
CATCGGAATCGAGCAGTGTGCCGACTAGATCGTAATCGTGGAATTCGGTAATGCGAAGCGGGCGGATCTGGCCGGGGGCGGGCTCCGCGCCTTCGAAATCGTTGATGAGCGTGACGCCGTCAATATCCGGGGCTTGCGAACGCATGCGGCCTTGCCAGAGCAGGTCGGTATCGGCCGAAAGGCCTTCCACCAGCACGGGAACCACCTGTCCCACCAGCAGCTTGTTGCGGGCGCGCGAAATTTTTCGCTGGAGGGACATCAGGCGGCGTTTGCGGGCGTAAATGGTGCGCGCGTCCACCTTGCCGTCAAGCAGATAGCTCTGGCTGGTGTCTTCGTCGGAATAAGAAAACACGCCGAGCCTATCGAACTTGGCGGCCTGAACGAACTGGCAGAGAGTTTCGAAATCCTGGTCGGTTTCACCGGGGTAGCCGACGATGAAACTGGTGCGGATGGAGACGCCGGGGATGGTGGCGCGGGCGCGTTCCAGAAGTTTAAGGAAGATGTCGCCGGAAGCACCGCGCTTCATACGTTTCAGCACGGGCGCGCTGGCATGCTGCAGCGGCATATCGATGTATTTCACCAGCGCCTGATGGCTCGCGATGGTGTCGAGCAGTTTCTGCGTAAGGCGGTTCGGGTACGCGTAGAGAAAACGAACCCATTTTTCCCGCTCCGTTTCAATCTGGGCGAGGCGCGCGAGAAGATCCGCCAGCCCGTCCTTCATGCCGAGATCTTCGCCGTAACAGGTGGTGTCCTGCCCGATGAGATTGATCTCGCGAACGCCCTGGGCGAAGAGGCGAGTGGCTTCGGCGATGACGGATTCGAAGCGGCGGCTGCGGAATGCGCCGCGGTACTGGGGGATTGTGCAGAAGGCGCAGGGATGATCGCAGCCTTCCGCAATCTTCATATACGCGAAGTGCTTGGGCGTGGTGAAGACGCGCGGCGTTTCGTCGTTGTAGAGATAAGGGACGAGCGGCCCCGAGGCAGTTTCAATCCCTTCGCACGCGGCTACGATTCCATCCAGTTCGTTGGTTCCGATGAGCGCGTCCACTTCGGGAAGCTGCTCTTTGATCTCACCGCGATAGCGTTCCACCATGCATCCCGCGACGACCAGGCGCTGGGCGCGGCCGAACTTTTTGTACTGCGCCATTTCGAGAATGGTGTCGATGGATTCCTGCTTGGCCGGATCAATGAAAGTGCAGGTGTTGACAACGATGACGTCGGCTTCGTCCGGGCGCGGCGTGAGTTCGTGACCGCGTTCGAAAAGGCGGCCCATCATCACCTCGCTATCGACAAGGTTTTTCGGGCAGCCTAAACTTACAAATCCAACTTTCAAAAGAGTGTCCTGGGGGTGAACTCTTATGTTACCAAACGTTGCCTATTTCACTGCGGCGTGGATTTCCACTTCCACCTTGGTGTTCACTTTCAGGATGAAATTACTGGGATTTTTCATGCCCCATTCCACATAGGGCACGGTGAAGTGAGTATCGGCTATGGCGTGCCCCGCGGTGGCGTGGATTTCGACAGGGAGAGTAAGCTTATGAGGCGCACCGTGAATGGTGAGTGTGCCATGGACGCGCACGGACGAATCGCCCGTGGCGGCCGGATGGCCTTCGACACGGTCGGGCGTAAAGGTGGCTTCCGGGAATTGCGCGCTCTCTAGAATCTCCTTGTGCATGCGCTTGTCGCGCGCGCCGCCGCCGGTGTTGCCGCTTGACACGTCCACCACGATTTCGCCGCTGGCGGTACCTGTGCCGGGATCGATGCGCAGAGAGCCACGCTTCAGCTTGAAGGTGCCGTGCACGGTATGGAGCACGTCACCCAGGGTGAAGCGAATTTCGGTGCGGGCGGGATCGAGTTCGATGGATTCCGGCTGCGCGGCAGCACTCAGCGCGGCGGCAATGAGCAAGACCAGCGCTTTCATACAGTGAGCATTCTCCAGCCTAAAGGGAGCACGGCGCGGGTGAGGAATTCCGTGGGCGAACTGGCTCCCACATGCATGGCCAGCATGTGCGCGAAGAGTTCCGGCCGGGACGAAAGGGCCTGCAGAACGCGCCGCTGCAATTTCGGGAACGGCGCATGGGCCAGCATGAACGCACCCATGATTCTGGGGCGCAGCGCGAGGAGCCGATGGGCGCGCTGGTAAGCCGCCAGATTGCCCACGGCCATCGCGTCAGCCAACAAGACAGCTTGCTGGAATGAGAGACAGAGCCCGTCGCCCGTGATGGCATCGGCGGAGCCTGAGGCATCGCCGATCAAGGCCACGTTCGCGGTGTGAATACGCTCAAAGCCGCGGGAGGTGATGAGGCTGCCCCGATCTGCAGAGGCGACCGGCGCGTCGCGAAGGCGGCCGGCGAGTTCTGGAAAACTTTCGAGCGCCGTATCGAGGCGCAGCGCGGGGTCACGGGACATGACGGC
>JBBROT010000528.1:0-2410 GCA_038229155.1 Bryobacterales bacterium
ACCGTATTTTCCAAGCCCAACGCGCTGCGCACCCCTCGCCCCATTCAGTCCGGCATCGAATTTCGCAACGTTTCGTTTTCTTACCCTGGTGGCGGCCGCCCCATACTGCAAAATCTCAATCTCAAGCTGCACCGCGACGAACGCATTGCTCTCATCGGCGAAAATGGCGAAGGCAAAACCACTATCGTCAAGCTGCTTACCCGGCTCTACGATCCGACCTTCGGGCAGATTCTTCTCGATGGCATCGACCTGCGCGAATATGACCTGGAAGATTACGCCAGCAACATCGCCGTAATTTTTCAGGATTTCATGCGCTACGACATGACCGCGCTCGAAAACATCGCCGTCGGCCAGATCCACGCCCGCCAGAACCTGACGCAGGTGGAATTGGCCGCGAAAAAAAGTCTGGCCGAAGGCGTCATCCAGAAATTGCCTCGCGGCTACGACCAGATGCTGGGTCGCCGTTTTGAAACGGGCGTCGACCTATCCGGCGGCGAGTGGCAGAAAGTTGCTCTGGCTCGCGCCTATTTACGCGATGCCCAGATACTGGTTCTCGATGAGCCTACCGCGGCGCTCGATGCCCGCTCGGAACACGAGGTATTTGAACGTTTCGCGGAGTTGACCAAGGGTAAAATGGCTTTGCTTATCTCACATCGTTTTTCCACCGTGAAAATGGCGGACCGCATTATCGTCTTGGAGCGCGGCGTCATCGCCGAGGATGGCCGGCACGATCAACTGATGGCTCACGGTGGCCGCTACGCGGAAATGTTCGAATTACAGGCATCGAGTTACCGTTAGCAAAAGCCAGCACCAGGTTCGAATGCGCACTTATGACCGATGACCCCATAGCGCAGCCGGTAGCGCCACCAGACGCGGGTGAAGCGCCGCGCATTCCGCACGAATGGAGCGGCTCGCCGGAGCACGTCTTGCCTGAAGCTGAATACCGTGCGGTGACGGCAGGATTGCGCCAAGAGGGCCAAGCCCAGGCCAAGAATTGGCCGGTAACCGGCCGCAAAGCGTTCAGCCCAGAACTGGAAAAGCGCCGCCAAAAAGCCGCGCGAATTATCTTCGGCAGCCCGCTGAAGATGGTTATCGTCGATCGCAAAGTTCCGTCTGGATCCGTTCAGCTGGTCGTCAATAATCAGCGCCTGCTGCGCTCCACCTCTCTCGATATCCGCAACGCCTTGCGCGCCAAAGTAACTTTTCCCCAGGTGCGCGTGGAAACGGATCCTCCCGAACTGCTTCCCAGGGCGTACCTCGCGGCCCAAGCCTACCTGGCGGCTGCGCATTTTGAATTCGACGAGCGCGCTTTCGTTGAGTTCATGCATGGCGCTCAGGAAGCCGCCTACTTCGAAGTCGCTGAGATCTGGCTGCTCAAACAAATGCTCCAGCTAGCGGTGCTGGAGCGTTTCGCGGAGCAATCCGCCGACTCCGCGCCCGCGAATGGCGGTGCGCCCGTGAATGGCAAGCCGGCGGAACGTTCTGCCATCGATATGACCGTCCTGATCGAGAGCATTCGAAAACTTAGCGATGCCGATTTCAAGGGTACGTTTCTGGCTCTTAGCAGAACCGAATCCATTCTGCGCGATGATCCCGCCAAGGCCTATCCGTGCATGGACCTCGACAGCCGCGGAAACTATCACACCGCCATCCAGGAATTTGTGCGCGGTTCGAAAGCCGATGAATTTACTATCGCGCGCCTGGCCGTCGACCTCGCCGCCCAGGCTCGCGTGCAATTCCGCGCCATTCCGGTTACCCGCGAGCGCCGCGGCCACGTCGGATACTACCTGGTCGATCGCGGCCGCCAAACCCTGCAATCTAGGATCGAATATCGCGCCCGCGGGTTCAGACAAATCACCGAAGCGTTTCACGATGCGCCTGAGTTGCTCTACTTCATCAGCCTGGAAGTACTCATCGTCGCTATCATGGCTTTCGTCGTCAGCGGCATCCGCGTCGGCGTTCCTTTGATCGCCGCAACCCTGCTGTTGCTATTTCCCGCCAGTGAAGCCGCGCTGGAAATCATCAATCAACTGGTGACTTTCCTGATTCCCGCGCAAGCCTTGCCCAAACTCGATTTTTCCAAGGGCATTCCCGAAGACTGCGTAACCATGGTGGCCATCCCCACCCTGCTTATCAGCGAAGAGCAGATTCGCGACCTGGTTCGAACTCTGGAAATCCGCTACGTCGGCAATCGCGACCCGCACCTGTTTTTCGCCCTGCTCACCGATCCTCCCGATTCCACCCAGCGCTTCGACGACAAAGATCACCACGTCTCGTTATGCTCCGGGCTCATCGAGGAGCTGAATCAGAAATACGGCGACTCCGGCGTGCGCCCTTTTTATCATTTCCACCGCCACCGCGTTTTCAATGAAGTGGAAAACACCTGGATGGGCTGGGAGCGCAAGCGCGG
>JBBROT010000529.1:0-2410 GCA_038229155.1 Bryobacterales bacterium
CCCCAGTAGCTGCGCTGCAGTTCCTGGTGGTCGCGATGGATGTCGTGATGGTCGTGGGCTATATCACGTAACAGGGCATCGAGCGCCCTTTGATCGCGTGCCAGATCGCGAGCGATGCGTATCCATCACATGAACCCCACTGGCCAAGGCGATCCGACGGGTGCATAGTGGACACGTGAGTGAGAAACGAGTGGAACGGGGCGAGCTGTGGCGCCGGCGGGTTGCACAGCAGGGGAACAGTGGCCAGTCGATCCGGGTGTTCTGTCACGAGCAAAAGCTGAGTGAGCCGAGCTTCTATGCGTGGCGGAAACGGCTGCGGAGCGAGAGCAAGCCGGTGCGGTTCGCGCTGGTGGAGACCAAGTCGGTGGCGGATACCGCGGCGCCGATCGAAGTGATGCTGGCCAATGGAGATCGCCTTCGTATTCCAGGCGACGCGGCTACCCTGCGGCGGGTGCTGGCAGTGCTGCGAGAACCGGCGTGATGCACCTGCCGGCGAGCGTTCGCGTGTACTTGTGCACGTCGCCCTGCGACATGCGGCGAAGCTTCGACGGATTGCACGCGCTGGTCACTGGTGCGATGCAGTTGGATGCATTCGCCGGGCATCTTTTCTGTTTTGCCAATCGGCGGCGCGACAGAGTCAAGATCTTGTATTGGGATCGCGACGGGTTCGCGGTGTGGGCCAAGCGGCTGGAAGAAGGCACCTATGCGATGCCTTTCGGAAGTGAGGAAGAAGTCCGGTGCGAGATCACGGCGCAGGAGTTGGGTGCGCTGTTAAGCGGCATCGATCTGGGCGTGGCCAAGCGCCGGAAGCGATATCAACGCAGGAGCGTGGAAGCCGCATAAACATTGGCATTCTATGCATTTTGTGCTTGGTTCTCAGCAGTGTTCGCTGTATAATTCCGATAGTGCCTGTCGATCCGAACAGCCTGCCCCATGATGCCGAGATCCTGAAGCAGATGCTGGTGGATCTGACCGCGCAACTGGACAAAACACAGAGGCTGTTGCGGCAGTTGATGGCAGCCAAGAGCGGCACGCGCAGTGAACAGTTGAGCGCCGATCAGCTACGGTTATTCGCGCAGGAGCTCAACGCCCGCGAGGCCGCGACGGAAACACAGAACGAGGACGATCTTCCGCCTGGCTCGGCCTCCGGCAGCAGCGAGGACAAAAACGAAAGCCGCCCGCGAGGGCGCCGCCCTCTGGCGCCACACTTGAAACGCGAACGGATCGAGCACGATTTGATGGAAGCGGAAAAGCACTGCGCCGGCTGCAACCAGAATCTGCGTCCGATTGGGGAAGAAACCAGCGAACGCTACGAATACATTCCCGCGCAGTTGCTGGTGATCGAGGACGTCTGCAAAAAGTACGCGTGTGCGTGCACAGTGAAGACGGCAAGCAAGCCGCCACAACCGATCGAGAAGAGCGCGGCAGGCGCGTCTTTATTGGCGCAGGTGATTGTGGGCAAAATCGCCGATCACCTGCCCGTGCACCGGCAGGCCAAGATCTTCCACCGCTTCGGCGTGGACATTCCAGACCAGACCATGTGCGGCTGGATGCGGCAATCGGCGGAGTTGCTCGATCCTCTGTATGCTCGTCTGAAGCAGTTCGTGCTGAGATCCAAGGTGGTGGGCACCGATGATACGCCGGTGAAGGTGCTGGACCGCAACTTGAAGCGGGCGACGCGAAAGGGGCGATTTTGGCCCTATATCGGGGATCGCGACCATGTGGCGGCGGTGTTCGACTACACCCCGACACGAGAACGCGCCGGACCGGAACAGTTTCTCGAAACCTATCGCGGATATCTGCAGGCCGATGCCTACGTAGCTTACGACAGCTTCTTCACTAATCCCGAACGCGGTTTGGTGGAGGTGGCCTGTTGGGCCCACACACGGCGTCACTTCCATCAGGCACTGGATACCGATGCGGCGCGCATGGGCGGGGTGCTGGCCTACATTGCGCAGTTATACAAGGTGGAGAAACGGGCGCGGCGGAGCGGCATTGTGGGCGAGGAACTGCGCCTGTTGCGTGAGCAAGTCTCCAAGCCCGTGCTGGAACAATTACACCAGTATCTGGAGAAGATTCGGGAAGAAGTGTTGCCCAAGAGCGAAGCGGGCCAATCCGTCGCCTACGCGCTGAAGAACTGGACGGCGTTGACGCGCTACCTGGAAGATGGCGACCTGTCCATCGACAACAACCACACCGAGCGGAGTTTGCGCGGTATCGCCGTGGGTCGGCGCAACTGGACCTTTGTAGGAAGTGCTCGCGGCGGCAAAACCATGGCGGTGCTGCGGAGCTTCGTGGCGTCGTGTGAATTAGCGAAGGTGGACCCGTTCGCCTGGTTCCACGATGTGCTCACGCGCATTGGAAACTGCTCGATCCACCAGCTCGATGATTTGCTCCCTCACCGCTGGGC
>JBBROT010000530.1:0-2409 GCA_038229155.1 Bryobacterales bacterium
CCGCGTCTCCCCGGTGCCGATTTCGCAACACTCCTCAACGCCCCGGAATTCACCACCGTCGTCCGCGAACCCATCCAGAACGTGCTCCACGGCCTCCGCAGGGAAGGGAACCGCGCCGCCCACGGTGGCATCCTCGCCCCCGCGCAATCGCTCGACCTCCTGGAAGACGCCTTCGGCCTAGCCCGCTGGTGGGCCATCAACACCATGGGCGCAACGCTCGCCACCCTTCCGAAATTCCACGCCCCAAAGCCTGACGACCCCGCTCCCGACGCCACGCAGCTCAAGCAACTCGAAGCAACCATCGCGTCCCTTGAAGCCCAACAAAAGCAGTACGAATCGGTCGCTCAATCTCCCGCCCAACTGGCAGCCGTTCTTCCGGAAGCCGAATCCGCCGCGAGCCAGCTTCATTTCACGGAAGCCGAAACCCGCAAGCGCCTGATCGATCGCGACCTCGCCCGCGCTGGCTGGCACACCACCAACCCCGCCCAAGTCACTGAAGAATACCTGCTCCCCAACAACACCCGCGCCGACTACGTCCTCTGGGACGATAACGGCAAACCCCTCGCCGTCGTCGAAGCCAAGCGCACCGCAAAGGACCCCATCGCGGGCCGCGCCCAGGCCGCCGCCTATGCGGATTCCCTGGAAGCCAAATTCCACCAGCGCCCGCTCATCTTCGTGACCAACGGCCACGATATCGAAATCTCAGAACCCGGCCTTCCCCCGCGCGCCATCTTCGGCTTCTATTCGAAACAAAGCCTGCAGTACCGCATCTATCAGCGCCACGCCCGCCAGCCGCTCGCCCAAATCCCCATCAATCCCGCCATCACGGACCGCCTGTATCAAATCGAAGCCATCCGCCGAGTCTCCGAACGCTTCACCGCAGGCCACCGCAAATCACTCATCGTCCAGGCCACCGGCACCGGCAAAACCCGCGTCGCCATCTCCCTCACGGACGTACTCATGCGCGCCGGTTGGGTCAAGCGCGTTCTCTTCCTCTGCGACCGCACCGAACTCCGCAAACAAGCCAAGAAAGCCTTCAGCGATTTCCTCAAAGAGCCCATCTCCGTCCTCGATTCCGCCAGCCAGCGCGACCGCACCGCCCGCATCTACCTGGCCACCTACCCCGCCATCGACGGCTTCTTCCAATCCTTCGACCCCGGCTATTTCGACCTCCTCATCGCCGACGAATCCCACCGCGGCATCTTCAACCACTACCGCGACCTCTTCCGCTATTTCGATTGCCTCCAACTCGGCCTCACCGCCACCCCCGTCGAATTCATCGGCCGCAACAGCTTCCAGCTTTTCGATTGCGGTAATCAGGACCCCACTTTCAATTACGATCTCGATCAAGCCGTAGCCGAAGGCCACCTGGTCCCCCATGAAGTGGTCACCCATACCACCCAGTTCCTCCGCGAAGGCATACGTTATGCCCAGCTCTCCGAATCCCAGCGCCAGGAAATCGAAGACGATCCGGAAACCTATGATTACGATCCCGAAGCGTTAGACAAAGTCATCCTGAACAAAGACACCAACCGCCAGATCCTGCGCAACCTGATGGAGCACGGCCTCCGCGACGCCACCGGCCAGAAGCTCGGCAAGACCATCATCTTCGCCCGGGGCCATGTTCATGCCGTCCAGCTAAACGAACTGTTCGACGAAATGTATCCCCAATACGGCGGCACTTTTTGCGCCGTCATCGACAATCAAATCGCCGCCCGCGAACAGCTCATTGACGATTTCAAGAACCCGAAGCACAACCTCACCATCGCCGTTTCTGTAGACATGCTCGATACCGGCATCGACGTCCCCGAAATCGTCAACCTCGTCTTCGCCAAACCCGTCAAGTCCCGCGTAAAATTCTGGCAGATGATCGGCCGCGGAACCCGCCTCTCCCCCGGCAAAACGAAATTCCTGATCTTCGATCATTGGGGCAACTTCGCCTACTTCGATCAGCACCACCCCGAAGCCCAGCCCACCCAGCCCAAAGGGCTGCTGCAACGTCTATTCGAAGCCAGAATCGAGCTGGCCGAAACCGCCCTCCAGCAAACCAACCTCGAAGCCTTTGCCGTCGCGAGGGATGCCATAGCCGAACAGATCGCCACACTCCCGCCGGAGTCGATCAGTGTCCGCGAACGATGGCGCGCCGTCCAGACCGCATCGCACCCCGACGCGCTGAATCAATTCAGCACCGCAACGGTCGAATTACTCCGCCAGCAGATTGCTCCTCTCATGCAGTGGATTCCCATCCCAGGCCTATCGGACGCCTACTCGCTCGATCTTCTCCTCACCCAAACGCAAACCGAACTGGTCCGCGGCTCCATGAGAGTGATGGACCTGCAAGCTGCCCTCATCGACCGCCTCAGTCAGCTCAAAATGAACCTGAATCCCGTCCGCGAGCGCGTCGCCGCC
>JBBROT010000531.1:0-2322 GCA_038229155.1 Bryobacterales bacterium
GTGGGTTGTCTGTCGGCCTTGCCCGCGGAACGAAATGCAGAGCCTTCGCTATGCTGAGCGAGGCCTTGGCAAGCAGCGAATGAAGTGTGTGGTTGTTGGGGAAATAAGGGTTGCCATAGCCGCCAATCACGATCTGCTTCACCGGCACATACACGTAATTCTTGAATGTGGTCGTCTCATCCAGCCACAAGCTCTCGCCCAACAGTGGCAAACGCACGCACAGTGCGAGCACAAAGAGCGCTGCCGCCAACGCAACGTCGCGGCGTCGATGCGGATCGTACGATGGCGTGGAAGTCGAATGGAGTGGCACTGTATTCATGATGTCATCGCGTCCGCTCATAGAGATCAACCTTGGAGATGCGGCCGGGCAGCGATCTCCTCAACGTGTAGTGCGATTCCAGATAGTCCCAGACTTCTGGATCGTGCATCTGGACATACCCCTCAAACGCGACCACCGCCCACCTGGAACCCGGCGTTTCGTCTTCCTTCTTCTGCCACTCCTCCACAGTGTGAACAACAGCCAGCGGTTGGGGTGTCATGTTCCCGTATGTAAAAATGATCTCCCGTGCGCCAATGGACAAAACGACGACCGGCGCATCGGGCGGCGCAATCTTGCCGAGCAGATCAATCCCCTCGCGCACCGGTTGATTGGGCGCTTCCTTCAGCCGCCAGAATTGCCGGCCGGCGTGCACCACAAACAAGACCAGCAGCACACTTGCGACCACGCGCAGCGCCGGACCACGCCACAGCTCCATAAAGATGGCCGTCAACGCGATGGCGTAGAGAAGGATCAACCACGGCATGAACCGCACTTCGCCCGCGGACTTGATAAACAGCGGCGCGATCACTCCCAGGCCGCACGCAATAGCGAATGTCAGCAGCGCCGGCCGAAGAAGTTTCTGCTTCCACGCCAGGGTGCCTCCCACCAGCAGAATCACCAACGGAATACAGCTCGTTGCCAGATCGTTTCCAATACTTCGGCCCAGGAACAACTGCTGTGGCAATTGCCTGAGGAAGCGCGCGTAGACGGTGGTTGGCTCGTAAGGCTTCCGGTAATAAACCAGCATCGATTCAAAAAGCGGTGCATACAGCACCGCCGCAAAGACAAAGCCGACGAACGCCGACCGCGCCCACGTCCGGAACAGCTCGCGTCGAAGCAACAGCATCACCGCGCCATGGGCCGCCACGACCGTAGCGCAGATCGGCACCGTATACAGCGCCAGGGCGATCGCAGCCGCATATCCCCAGGCAACCCGGCGCGCTCGATCCGGCAGTAGATGCGTTGCAAGCGTCATCAGAAGCAGGACAAGCGTGTAGCCGCGCGCTTCCGTGCTGAAGGCGATCAGCCAAGGCTGGACGGCGAGAATCACTGCCATCAACAACGCCGCACCCGGATGACTGCGGCGCACTGGCCAGGCCAGTGCGATCCCCACCAGCGATCCAGCGATCGCCGCCGGCATGCGAAGACCAGCCTCCGTAAACGACTCAACACCCGGTCCAATGACCGCCTTCGGAGGCGGATTGCCCGTCGGCCTGGCCCCCGGAACAAAGTGCAGCGCCCGGGTCAGATGGAGCGATGCCCTGGCGAGCAGCGAGTGAAGCGTGTGATTATTGGGAACGTACTTGTTGCCATGGCCGCCTGCCACGGTCTGGATAATCGGCGCGGATACATAATTCCTGTAGGTGGTCATCTCGTCCAGCCACAAGCTCTCCCCAAGCAGCGGTAAACGAATGCACAAGGCGAGCAGAAAGAGGCAGATGGCAAGGCCCAGATCCCGGCGCCAATGCGGGTCGATCGCCGGCCTGCTCGACATAACTGCCATAACATCAGTATCGATTCCATGCGTCGGTTCCTCCAGCATTTTCTCCCCTCAACAGCAAAATACCGGCGGGCGTAGAAAGGGGTGGATCAGTAAACCAACCCGTCCACGCACGATCCGGGCAACCATGATTTTTCTAACTTCATTCATCGCCGCAGCCTCACCTTGGCTCGATGCCGGCATCTGGGCCGATTGCCTCCGTCCGCTCTGGCACGATCCCGAGCTTCCCTCCGACTTCCTCAGGTTTTGCCTGATCGTGGTCCTCTTCTGGATGCTCTGGCGCGTCCTAACTCGCAGACACAGTGGCGCAAACTGAATTACCCTCCCAGTCGGCCCCGCTTAACACGTCCCACAACTCGCGCGAATTATTAAGGCCATTCAACCAACCGCACAAGCGGCCACGCGCTCGATCGTAAATCACTTCCAATAGCCTGTTTTCTCGGCCTATTCGTTATCGAAACCACTCGGTTTGCATTCCCTTGTCACGAATTGGAAATCATCA
>JBBROT010000532.1:0-2313 GCA_038229155.1 Bryobacterales bacterium
GAGTTCGAAGCGCTCAACCAGGCTGGGGTCTTCGGGCTTATTCTTTGAAAGCGGGGAGACTTCCACGGGAAAATCGTAGATGAAGGTGGGCTGGATCAGTGTTTTTTCTATTTCGTTTTCGAAGCGCTCCACCAGGGCGTGGCCTTTCAGCGTATGGTCGCCCACGGCTTCATGCATGGTCATGCGCCGCACCTGGCTGTAGTCGATCTGGTGCTCGCCATAGGTGATTTCGGTGCCGCCGGTGACGTCGATGGCCAGTTGCTTCAGCATTTCGGCGGTCAGGTCCATCAGGCCGTGGTAATCGGTATAAGCCTGGTAGAACTCCAGCATGGTGAACTCGGGATTGTGACGGGTGCTGACGCCTTCATTGCGGAAATTGCGATTGATTTCATAGACGCGATCCATGCCGCCGACGACCAGGCGCTTCAGATATAGCTCAGGCGCAATGCGCAGGTAAAGATCGATATCGAGCGTGTTGTGATGCGTGACGAAAGGCCTTGCGGACGCTCCCCCATAGAGAGGCTGCATCATGGGCGTTTCCACTTCGATGAAGTTGCGGGCGTCAAGCTGCCGGCGAAGAGAAGCGGTGATCTTCGCGCGTTTGACGAACACCTCGCGCGAATCCGGCGAGGCCACCAGATCCAGATAGCGCTGGCGGTAGCGTGTCTCTACATCCTCCAGGCCGTGCCATTTTTCGGGAAGCGTCAACAGAATTTTCGAAAGGAAGTGCAGGCGCTCCACGTGAAGGCTGAGTTCATTGGTGCGTGTGCGGAACAGGTAGCCTTCCGCGCCGATGATGTCGCCCAGATCGAGAGCGCCGAAGAGCTCGTAATCGGCTTCTGGGAGCGCATCTTTCTTGATGTAGAGTTGAAGCCTTTCACCGCCTTGCGCAAGGTGAGCGAAGGCCGCCTTGCCCATGCGCCGGATGGTCATAACGCGGCCGGCGACGGCGATTTTATGATTCGGGGACAGCGCGTCCGCGGGCGATTCGCCATGCTCTTTCAGGATTTCGGGAACGGTATGGGTGAAATCGAAACGGCGTCCGTAGGGAAGCTGGCCGGCGGCTTCCATGGCGCGCGCGCGGCTCAGGCGCGTTTCGAATAGGTCATCTTCCAGCGACAAAAACACTCTCCTTGGGGCAAGTAGGTTATTATGGCTTGGCGATTTGAACGCTTGAGCCGATCCCTCTCCATCATTATCCCCGCTTACAACGAAGAGAACCGTTTACCTTCCACGTTGCTTGAGGTGACTGGCTATCTGGCGCGCTCGGAATGGCGGCCAGCGGAGATTCTGGTTGTCGACGATGGGTCCAGCGATGCCACGGTGCAGGTGGCGGAGCAGTTCGCGCGAGACGGGTGCCCGGTTCGTGTGCTGCGCAACCCGGGGAACCGCGGCAAGGGCTTTGCCGTGAGGCATGGGATGCAGGAGGGCACTGGCGATTGGCTGCTCTTTAGCGATGCCGATCTTTCGACGCCGATTGCCGAGATCGAGAAGCTGTGGGCGGCTCTGCAAGGTGGCGATGCGGCGGTGGCGATCGGGTCGCGCGCGCTGGACCGGTCCTTGATCGGAGTACGGCAGCCGGCATTTCGTGAACGCGCGGGTCAGATTTTCAACTGGGTGATGCAGCGCGTGCTGGGGTTGCCGATCAGCGATACGCAATGCGGTTTCAAGCTGTTCCGCCAGGATGCGGCCCGCGCTGTTTTCGAACGGCAGAGGCTGGACCGGTTCGGGTTCGATGCGGAAGCTTTGTTTATCGCGCGTAAGCTGGGGTTTGGGATTCGGGAAGTGCCGGTGCGCTGGAACGATGTGGCGGGGAGTAAAGTCTCCATGTCGTCTGGAGCGCGCGGGTTCGTCGATCTGGTGCGCGTGCGACTTAACGACCTGCGCGGCATCTATAGAGTGTGACGATACCTGGCATTCATCACGTGACGGCGCTAGCGAGCGACCCGCAACGCAACGTTGATTTTTATACTGGAGTTCTTGGTCTGCGATTGGTAAAGCTGACCGTGAATTTTGACGACCCCGGCACTTACCATTTCTATTACGGCGACCGCGCGGGCACACCGGGCAGCATAATTACATTCTTTCCCTGGCCGCGCGCATCGCGGGGCCGGCAGGGCGCGGGGCAGGTGACTGAGGTGGCGTTCGCGGTACCGAAGGGCAGCCTGGATTACTGGGCGTCGCGCTTGAATGTGGCACCGGGCGACGCCGGCGTGCTCAAATTCGCGGACCCCGATGGATTATCGCTTTCGCTTGCCCCGACAGAGGATGGGGCGGGGCATGCAATTTCGCGTTTCGCCGGCGTGACACTGA